>DAOLDO010000577.1:0-4651 GCA_035327325.1 Chloroflexaceae bacterium
GGTGCCCACCCCCCAGCCCCACCAGCTCGGCCGGGACGCCCGGGCCGCCGCCTCGGCCTACCTGGCCGCCGACGCGCCCGCCTCCGGCCCGCTCCTGCGCGGCTCCCGTAAGAACGGCGAGCTCTGGGGCACCATGTCGGTGCGCGCGATCCGCGAGCGCGTGGCCCTCCTCGGCGAGCGGGTCGGACTGACCGGCCTCTCCCCCCACGACCTGCGCCACACCTGGGCCACCAGGGCCGCCCGCGGCAAGAGCGACCCCTTCGCCCTGCGCGACGCCGGCGGCTGGAGCAGTCTGGCCATGCCTAGTCGTTATGTTGAGTCGAGCAGCATGGCCAACGAGCGCATCCAGCTCGATGACGCGTGAGGGCGAAGCGACGAGACGCCCGGGGCCGGCGACGCCGATCCCGCCCGTTGCTCCTTCCCGCCGGCGCGCCTACAGCTCTCCCTCCAGCAGGCTGTCAACCCACTGGATGCTGCCGACAATCGCCAGCCCCAGCTCGGGCCGGAGGCTGAGGAGCGGCCCGCCGACGCTCAGCAGCGCCAGCAGGTCGCCGCGGCTGTCGGCCCGCGTCCAGACCTGCCGGACGAGCTCGGCGAGCTGCTCGTGGCGCCCCAGCTTGTCCAGCACCGTAGCCAGCCCCCTCCACGCCCCGAGGGCCGTCTGCCGGTTGCGGATCGCCTGGATGGCCGGGCCGGCCTCGGCGTCTCGCTGGACCTGCGGGAGCAACAGGCAGTGCGCCGCCCGGATGGCATCGCTCGTGTCGCTCGCGTGGGCCTGCGCGAGCAGCCGCTCCGTCAGCTGCAGCAGCTCCTGGGCCTCGGGCAGCGGCCGGCGGCGCGCGAACAGCATGGCGAGCTGCCCGATGGTCTCCGCCTTCACCCGGATGTCGGCAATCGTCGCGAGGCACGCCAGGCTTCGCTCATACGCCTGGTGCTGCGCGAAGGCGATCGCCAGGCTTTTCCGCACCTCGTCCCGCGTCCGCTCGCCCGGAATGTCGAGCAGCGACGCGTGCGCCTTCTGCAGGTACGCTTCGCCCTGGTCCGGGTCGCCAGACCGCGCCACGCGCACCCCGAGGACGGCCAGGGCGGGGATTCGGAGGGCCTGCTCGCCCACGTGCGCCAGCGTCTGTCCCGCCCGCGCAAACTCGCCCAGGACCGCCAGGTGGGTCGCGATCGTCGCCAGGGCCGCCTCTGCCCGCAAGCCACTCAGGCGCTCGCGCGTCAGGGCCAGCGCCTGGTCAAAGTCCCCCGCCTGCGAGATTCTCGTGGCGACCTCGCTGAGGACCTCCTCGACGAGCTCGGCGGTACGGTCGTCGGGTTTGGCCTTGCCCGAGCCGGACTTCGCCCCATCCACCTTGTCCAGCCGCGCCAGGACCCGCAGGGCGAGATCGGCGCGCCCCCCGTCGGCGCAGCCCCGAGCGATGGCCAGCTCGATCGCGGCCCGGGCCGTGCTGTTCTTGAGCGGGATCAGCTCGCGGATCTCGCGCGCGTCCTCGTGCCGGCCCACCTTCGCCATGAGCCCCGCGATATAGGTGAACGGGCCGAACACATCCTCCTTGTCGGCCGCGCTCAGCATCGCCGCCTTGGCTGCCGCCAGCTGCCGGGCGGCGTCCTCTTGCCGATCGCAATGGGCCAGATAGATCGCCAGGAGGCCGAGGGCCCTGGCGAGCCCCCTGCCGTTGGGGAGCTTCGTCAGGCTCGCTCTGGCCTGGACGAACCAGGCGGCCGACCAGTCATGGTGACCGGCGGCAAAGCAGAGGTAGGCCAGCATCGTCTGGAGCCGGAACCGCAGCCAGTGATCCGGCATAGTCGTTGTCTCGGCCAGCACCTCGCGGCAGATGGCCGGCACGGCGCCCGCCGCCGCGCCGCTCCGCGCGAGATCCGCCAGCAGCTGCACGCGCTGGTGGACGCTGGCCCGCGCGCGGAGCCTGGGGAGCAGGGCCCCGAGCTCATCGAGGCAGTACGACGTGAACCCCTGGCCGTGCTCGGCGTCGCCGAGGGACTCGAGCGAGTCGAAGAGCCTTGTGCGACCCTCGAGATCCGGGATCGCATAGATCGCCTCTCTGGCCCGCACGGTGATCAGCTTCAGCTCGCGGGCCTTCTCGGGGTGGGCGTACAGGATCTGCGCGATCTTAACCAGGGTCCACGCCTTCCAGGACGGCTCCGCGATCAGCTCCACCAGGCCCATCGCCTCCTGCTCCTGCCCCAGGGCCGCGAATGCCTGCAAAACCTCGCTGGGGTAGAGGTCGGCGCGGAGCTTCAGGCTGTCGCGCAGGAGGCTGTAGCGCCAGACCCGCGCCAGGAGCCGCAGCCGCTCGTCGAAGCCCGCGCCCGAGCGGGCGAGGCAGCCTTGCAGGGCGGTGTTGAGGTCGAGGGTGTAGGCGCGCTCGGAGTGATCGCGCCGGACCCGCGCCCGGCCGTAGGCCCAGTCGTCCACGATGCGCCACACCTCGTCCCAGGCGTGGGTCGCGGCCAGGTGGCTGATGCAGTGCCGACCGGCGTACAGCAGACGTTCCTGCTCGGGGCCGGGCTGGGCAAGCTCGCGCTGCGAAGCGCTCTGCACCGCCAGCCGCGGCGTGGCCCATGCGGCGAGCCTGCGGTGCCAGTCTTGCTCTTCGGCCGCGTCGAAGAGGAAGCTCCTGGTTGGGCGCGCCGGGTCCTCGCGCAGGAAATCCCGGAACTTCGTGTGGTACAGGTAGTGCTTCCCCTGGCCGGTGTCGGCGACCAGGCCGCCCAGGCGCTGGAGGCTCACCTTCACGGAGTAGGAGTCCTGGCCGACCAGGACCCGCAACGCGCCGCTGCTCAGGGGCTCGCGCGCCACCAGGAGGGCCGCGAGGATCGGCCTGGTGGTCGCTTTCCACTCGGCGGCGAGGGCGCCTCTGCTGAGCCGGTGAATCGAGAGCGAGAAGATATTGTCCGGGTCCTCCGCGACCTGGGCGATCACCTCTTCGACCGGCAGCGCGTCGGCATATGACAGCTCGCGCGCGACCAGATCGAGGTACAGCGCGTGCTGCTGCACCGCGTTGTAGAACTGGTCGATCAGGACGCGGTCCAGCGTCACGCCCCGCCTGCTCAGAATCTGCGCGAAATCATCGCGGGACAGGTTGGGCAGGTTGTAGATCGCCCGAGGCTTCCTGATGTGCAGTGGCTGCAGCGAGTCGTCCGGGCGCGTGCCGATCACGATCACAATGCCCTTCGGCGGGTCGGGCGGCAAGAACGACAGGTCGCGGAAGCCGCTGCTGTCCACCTCGATCTGGTCTATGCCGTCGAGGTAGATCGTCTCCTCGAGCCCGAGCTCGCTGATCTGCCTGAGGATGGCGGCGAAATACTCCTTCAGCACCGCCTTTTGCTCCGACTCGATATAGAGGTTGGGGAGCTCGTGCTTGAGCACGAGCTGGGCGATCAGATCGCGCAGCACCGTGACCTGGTAGTCCGCCCCCGTCTCCAGCGGGATGAAGTGATGGAGCACGCGCGGTCGCGACGAGGACTCCCCTCCCGCCCCGGCCAGAGCGGCCTCGGCGTCGGCCACGAGCCTGGCGATGACGCTGCTCTTGCCCTGCCCGGCGCGACCGGCGATGACGAGGTAGCCGCCCGTGGGCGCCAGCTGGCCGATCTGCGCCCGGATCGCGGCGAGCTCCCTGGCCCGCCCGACGAAGGCTTTGAGGCGCGCCTCCATGATCCCGGCGTGGGACAGGACCGCCGCCCTGATCTTCGCGTCCCGGTCGCGCTCGAGGGGACCGCCCCCGGGGCCGGCGCGCCAGAGCCGCACCTCCTGGAAGCGCATCCAGAGGGCGGGGCGCCACCACTCCTCGCCGTCACGGAGACTCGCGCGCGCGGCCGACACCGCCCGGTCTACCGCGCCGTGGCTGTAAAGCTCCTGGAAGAAGGCGGGCAAGAAGCGCCGCGCGGCCTCGAGCGAGAAGGCGCCCTGCAGGGCCAGCACGGCGCCCACCCCGGCCCTGGCCAGGCGCGGGCCGAGAAACGAGAGCGCCTCCGTATGGAGGTGGTCCCCGCCGCTCTGGCAGGCCAGGAGCACCACGAGCAGGGGCGGTCGCTCGGCCTGCGCGACGATCTCGGCGAGCGTCGCGCCGCGGACGCGCTCGGTCAGGCCATGCTCGTTCTCGAACCAGAGGATGGTGTCGCCGTCGAGGTAGCGCGCGTGGCACTCGAGACAGAGGATGGTGGGGCTCGTCCGCAGGATCTCGATCAGCGCCCGCAAGGTCGCCTGACCGGAGGGGGCGCCGCTCCGGCGCCCGATGACCGTCAGTGGGCGCCCGTCGAGGGCGGCGCGCAGCCGGTCCGTCTCGCCGTCGAGGTCCAGCACGGCGAGCCCGTACGACTCCAGGTCGGTCGGGCTGGCGAGGGCGAAGACCGTGCTCGCGCCTGACCGCTCGACCGGGGCGATGGAGCGTGTGCTTGGCGACTCGAGGTAGCGCACAAGGTGGATGCGGGGGTCCGTGGCCAGGGGCGTCTGGTTCACCGGGTCGAGGATGGTCTCCCAGCGAACCGCGTGGAGCGCGTCGGAGCCGGCGTCGAGGCGCAGCGAGAGCCGCAGGTGTGCCTGGGCCCCGTCGGCGTACCCGCGCGCCGAGGTCCAGGCCCCGCGCAGGGCGTCGGTCGCTCCGAACAGCTGTCGTGTGAGGTAGGCCCC
>DAOLDO010000578.1:0-4651 GCA_035327325.1 Chloroflexaceae bacterium
CCGTGGAGCACGCGGAAGGCCGAGCCCCGCGCCGCGTACTGCTCGTTGCCCGCGACCACCTCGGCGGACTGCTCGCGCAGGCGGTCGGCGTCCACCCCGCCGGTCACGCCCAGGTAGGCGCTGTGGTCGGTGATGGCGATGTAGGCCATCCCGCGGGCCTCGGCGGCGGCGGCCATCTCGGCGATGCTCGCCCGCCCGTCGCTCCAGCGCGAGTGCATATGCAGGTCGGCGCGCATGTCGCCCTGCTCGAGCAGGCGCGGCAGCGGGCCCGCCGCCGCGGCCTCGATCTCCCCCGCGTCCTCGCGCAGCTCGGGCGGGATCCAGGCCATGCCGAGGGCGGCGTAGACCTCCTCCTCGGTCGCGCACTCGATCAGCGCGCCGTCCTCGCGGGCGAAGCCCTGCTCCGAGAAGGTCAGCCCCCGCTCCTGCGCGATGCGGCGGAAGTGGATGTTGTGCTCCTTGCTGCCCGTGAAGTGCTGCAGCGCGCTGCCCCAGCGCCGCGGCGCGACCACCAGCAGGTCGGCGCGCATGCCGTTCTGCAGGCGCACGCTGGCCTTGACCTCGCCGGCGCCGATCAGCTCGGCGGCCATGGGCAGCCCCGCGAAGGCCGCGGTGACGGCGGCCGTGTCCTCGGCGGCGGCCAGCAGGTCAATGTCGCCGATCGTCGGCCTGGCGCGGCGCAGGCTGCCCGTGTAGGTGGCGTCGGCCAGGCCGGGCGCCGCGCGGTGCAGCTGGGCGATCAGCTCCTCGGCCGTGGCCAGGGCCTGGCCGAGCAGCACGCGCCGCTCCTCCTCGCCCATGGCGGCCAGCCCGTGGGCCAGGCGCTCCTCCAGCTTCGCGCCGAAGCCCTTGAGGCCGCGCACCCGCCCCTCGGCCACGGCGGCCCGCAGCCCGGCCAGGTCCACGATGCCGAGCTCCCGATAGAGCCTGGCTACGCGGCCGGGGCCCAGGTCGGGCACGCGCAGCAGCTCGAGCACGCCGTCGGGCACCTCGGCCCGCAGGCGCTCGGCCAGGGGCAGGCTGCCGCTGTCGAGCAGCGCGCCGATCTTCTCGGCGATGGTCTTGCCTATGCCGGGGATCTCGTCCAGGGCGCCGCGCGCCCTGTAGTCGGCCAGGGGCATGGGCAGGTCGGCGATCGCCTCGCCGGCGCGGCGGTAGGCGAGCAGGCGGAACTTGTCCTCGCCCAGGATCTCCATGCGGTCGGCGATCCCGAGGAAGACGTCCGCGACCTCGCGGTTCGTGAGGGGGTGGGCCATGGCTGGATTATAGCACGGCGGCGGGACCGATCAGGGCTGAGCCGACTGCAGCCCGTCGCCGAGGGCCTTCTGCGAGAGCACCACGTGGCGCGCCGCGGCGATCACCGGCTCCTCGGGCTCCATGGCGATGCCCTCGCGGTCGAAGGCGCGCTTGATCAGCAGGCGTAGCTCGCGCGCCATCTGCTGGTGGCAGCCTGGCCTGACCCTGGTCAGGGTCCGGATGACGATCTTGTTGTCGGCAAACTCCTCGATGCCCTGGATGATCGTCGGCTCCAGCACGTCCGCGAAGGCGTCGTCCAGCTCGCGCCCGGTCGCCGTGATCGTGGCGAAGGCCCGCTCGAGGTCGGCGTCCTCGGCCACGGTGACCAGGACCACGGCGTAGACGTAGCCCTTCGAGTAGTTGACGATGTTGCCGATCTGGCCGTTGCGCACCAGGTGCAGCTGCCCGTCCGGGTCGCGGATCCGCGTGGTCCGCACGTCAATCATCTCGACCGTGCCGCGGGCGTCGTCAATCTCGATGTAGTCGCCCACCAAGAAAAGGTTCTCGAAGAGGATGAACAGGCCCGAGATCAGGTCGGTGGTCACGGGCTGGGCCGCCAGGCCGACCACCAGGCCCAGGCCGCCCAGCGCAACCAGGATGGGGCCCACGTCGAAGCCGAGGGTGGCGAGGACCAGCAGCCCGCCGCCGAACAGAACGGCGTAGGTGGCGGCGCTCCTCATCAGGGGGGCGAAGGTGAGCCTCTGCTGCCACTGGGCGTCGCTCAGGTCGCCGCGCACCAGATAAAGGGTGCTGACCAGGAGCTTGAGCACCTCGACCACGACCAGGCCGAGGAAGACGATCCCGATCGCCTGGA
Source organism: Chloroflexaceae bacterium (assembly GCA_035327325.1). Classification (GTDB taxonomy): domain Bacteria; phylum Chloroflexota; class Chloroflexia; order Chloroflexales; family Chloroflexaceae; genus CAIWXH01. The sequence continues at coordinate 2,111 of DAOLDO010000578.1, forward strand.
TGACCCGCGTGCCGAGGCCCGCGTACCCCTCCAGGGGCGCGATCTGCGCCGCCGCCAGGCTGATCGCCTGCACGTAGATGATGTACTGGAGCGCCCGGCTGAACAGGGGGATCAGGCCGCGCAGGTGGTCGTAGAACAGGTCGAGCTGCCGGTTGCGCAGGTAGGTCTCGCTCAGGGCATCCACCGTGTTGACGATCGAGCCGAGCAGGCCGACCAGGATGCGCCCCGACTGGACGATCAAGAAGATGCGCAGCGCGACCCCAACCAGCTCGCCGGCCGCCGCGGGCAGCCCGAGGAGCCGCGCCGCCGTGATGGCGACGAGCAGCCAGACGCCGCCGCGCAGGGTCTGGCGCACCAGCCTGAAGAAGAAGGCGAGGCGCTCGTCGCTGATGCGGATCGCCTCGACGCGGCGGATCTGCCGCTGGAGCACGGGGAGCAGCCGGTCGGCCAGGCCCAGCCCGTAGCGCGCCAGAGCGACCAGGGCACCGCTCAGCAGCAGGCCCAGCCCCAGGCGCCGCCAGAAGCCCGGCGGCAGGGCCGTGCTGAGCAACTCGGCTGTGGCCTCGCGCACGTCGCGGCCCTGGAGCATGAGCGAGCCGCTGTAGATCACCAGGGCCGCCGCGCCGAGCAGGAAGAGCAGCAGCATGGCCGAGCGCAGCAGGCCCTGGGCGCGGGCCATGTCGAGCCGCGCGGCCACGGGCAGCCGGCCCGCCAGGCGCAGCAGCCTGATCAGCACGAAGGTCAGGCCGCCGACGAGGGCGGCGAGGGCGAAGAAGGCGGCCGCGGCCAGGAAGATATCGTCGAGCAGCGTGCTGAGCTCCATGGCCGCAGCTTAGCACGGGGGCGCGCCGGCGCCGCTCTACTGTTGGCTAGTTGCGCCCCGACGTGGGCGCCCGTGCCCGCCGCCCCCGGGCGGAAGGGCTGCCCGTCGCGGGGCCTGAATCGCCGAGCCCGCGCCACTCCAGGGAAGGAGTGGCGCGGGCTCGCGGCGATGGCGAGGCAGGACGCGGCGCCAAGGGTGCCTGAGCAGCCCCTCCGCGCCGGGGCCCTACGCCTTGACAGGCTTGCGCCTGTTGCGCCGCTTGCTGTCCGACTTGCGCGTCAGCCCGACCAGGGCCACGGCGTGAGAGTCGGGGCCGTACTGGGCGACCGCGCTGGCCCGCCCGCCGACCACGACGCTGTGGTACTCGTGGGACACGTCGGACTTCGAGTCGCGGATCTGCTCGAGGGCGTGCTCGGCGGCCATCTCGGCCTGGCCGACGTTGAGGGCCACGCTGTGTCGCTCAGGCTCCACACAGGTAGAAGTTGCGGGCGACGTTCGACCACACTATTACCTGCGTTCCCTGGGCCGGGGATTACGCGCTCCTCGGGCCTAGATTTCAAGCCGTCGTCGCGGCCCCACCCGCAGTGATTCTCAGGGCTTGAGCAACGTCCAGGGCTTCTGCCCCTCACCCCCCTGCCCCCTCTCCCTGTACGGGAGAGGGGCTTTCGTTACCCCGCCTGATCGCCTGCCGCCTCTCGCACAAGGGGGGCAGGGGGGTGAGGGCCGCCTCCTACTTCTCGTCGGCCTCCGGCAGCTCGCCGTCGTCTGCGAAGGTCTCGTCTTCGGCCTCAACCTCGAGGTCGCCCTCCTCGCCCTCCGCGCTGAGGTCGCCCTCCTCGCCCTCCGCGGCGAGGTCGAGCTCCTCGCCCTCCGAGCCGAGGCCGCCCTCGCCGATCAGCTCGAGCAGGCGCGCGCGCACCTTCTCCTCCGCGTCGTCGGGCTCCGGCGCCACGTCGGTCAGGCCCAGGAGGGCCGAGGCCCTGCTCACGTCCTCGGGCGCCGGCTCGGCGGGCGGCTGCTCGCCCGCGCCCTCCTCCATCATGCGCGCCATCTCGCCGACCAGGTCCTCGCGCCGGCTGCCGTCCAGCAGCCGCTTCTCGATGCCCGAGCCGGCCGGGATGAGCTTGCCGATGACCACGTTCTCCTTCAGGCCGCGCAGGTAGTCCACCTTGCCGTTGATCGCGGCGTCGGTCAGCACCCGCGTCGTCTCCTGGAACGAGGCCGCCGAGAGGAAGCTGTCGGTGTTCAGCGAGGCCTTGGTGATGCCCAGCAGCACCGTGGCCGCCGTCGCGGGCTCGCCGCCCTGGCTCACCACGTCGTTGTTCATGCGCCGGAACTCCGCCGCCTCGATCAGCTCGCCGGGCAGCATCCCCGTGTCGCCCGGCTCCTCGATGCGCACGCGGCGCAGCATCTGGCGGACGATCACCTCGATGTGCTTGTCGTTGATGTTCACGCCCTGGCTGCGGTAGACCTTCTGGGCCTCGTTCACCAGGTAGCGCTGCACCGCCTCCTTGCCCTGCAGGTCCAGCAGCTCCTGCGGGTTGGCGCTGCCGTCGGTCAGCTGCTGGCCCGCCACCACGCGCTCGCCGTTCTCGACCCGCAGGCGCGCCGTGTGCGGCACCACCAGCTCCCGCTCCTCGCGGTCCTCCTGGCTGACCACGATCTTGTCGGCGTAGACGTAGGCCCGCCCCGCCAGCCTGGCCAGGATGGGCGCGTCG
>DAOLDO010000579.1:0-4640 GCA_035327325.1 Chloroflexaceae bacterium
GGATGGTGCCGTCGGTCGAGCCCGGCACGCCCCCGGGGGGCGGCGGCGCGCCGTAGACATGGGCGTGGGCCGCGCTCACCGCCAGCGCCAGGGGGTGCGCCGGGTCGAGCTCCGTCGGCGGCCGGTCGTCCACCACCTCCACCGCGAAGGCGTGCTCGGGGCGCTCGGCCCGCACCGCCTCGCCCAGGGCCGCGATACGCGCCGCCAGGGCCCCGTGGTCCACCCCCGGCACCGTGCGGATATCGAGGTAGGCGTCGCAGCTGTCGGGCAGGCAGTTGATCTGCGAGGACTCGCCGCCCGCCGGCGCCCGCAGCACCGTCGGGGTGACGTAGCTCGACCCAAGCAGCGGGTGGGCCCCGTGCTCCGCGTTCAGGGCCGCCTCGAGCTCGAGCACGCGCCCCAGCCAGCGCACCATGCCCGCCAGGGCGTTGACCCCCCGGTCGGGCATGGCGCCGTGGGCGATGCGCCCGCGCGAGCGTAGCCGCAGCCGCAGCGAGCCCTTGTGGGCCACGCACAGCTCGCCGCCCTCGGGCTCGCACACGATGCAGCCCGCCGCGCCGTCGGCGTGCCCCCGGGCCACCATGTGCTTGACGCCCAGCATCATGCCCTCCTCGTCCACCGGGACGAGCAGGCGCAGCGCACCGCGGAACGGCACCCCCGCCAGCTGCAGGGCCCGCGCGGCGAAGAGCATGGCCGCCAGCCCGCCCTTCATGTCAACCGCGCCGCGACCGTAGAGCGTGCGCCCCTCGACCCGCCCCGAGAAGGGGTCGTCGCGCCAGGCCGCCGGGTCGCCCGGGGTCACGACGTCGGTGTGGCCCTCCATCAGCAGCAGCGGCCCAGGCCCCAGGGCGCCCCGCAGCTCGGCCACCACGTTGGGCCGCCCCGGCGCCACCTCCTCCCACAGGGGCGACCAGCCCCAGCCCCGCAGCAGCTCGTAGACCAGCCGCGCCGCCGCCTCCTCGTTGGCGCCCGGCTCGTCGGGCAGGTAGACGCTCGGCGTCCGCACCAGCCGCTGGAGGAAGACCTCCATGGCCGGCAGATCGAGCTGGGCGAGGGCGCGGGCGATGTGCGCTTCGATAGGGCGTGTGCTCACAACAGACCGCCAGGTTTTAACCACGAAGACCACGAAGCGCGCGAAGGGCGGAGGGCAGCTGTGCTGCAGCGAGTTCGTCCGAGCCGCCCGAGAAGCTCGAGCTGTCCGGTAGAGCGCTGGGCGTCATCCTGATCCTTCGTGGCCTTCGTGCGCTTCGTGGTAAAAAACAGGTGCCCATCGGGGCCTGAACGATCAGAGCAGCACCCGCCCGAGCAGGATGGTGCCGGCGGCGATCAGCAGGGCGACCAGCATGGCCAGCCAGTCGGCGCCGGCCATGGTGAGCACGCGGCGCTTGGTGCGGCCCTGCCCGCCCCTGTAGCAGCGGGCGTTCATCGCCGTGGTCAGCACCTCGGCCCGCCCCAGGGCGTTGACGAAGAGCGGGATCAGCACCTGGCCCACCCGCCGCCCCCGCTCGATGAAGCCCCCCTGGTCGAAGCGCTCGCCGCGGGCGGCGCGGGCCTTGACCAGGCGCTCGAGCTCGGCCACCAGCAGCGGCACGAACTTCAGGCTGATCACGAAGGTCATCACCAGCTCGTTCACCGGCACCCGCAGCCGCTTCAGCGGGTCGAGCATGATCTCCACCCCGTCGGCCAGGTCCATCAGCCCCGTGGTGAACATCAGGGTGCTGGTGAAGTAGTAGAGCAGCAGCACGCGGGCGAGGATCAGCAGGCCCTGGTAGACCCCGTCCCACGAGAGCGAGACGATCCCCCACTGCCACCACGGGTCGCTCGGGTTGGGGAAGAAGAGCAGCTGGAAGGTGAAGACGATCAGCATGGTGTTGAAGAGCAGCCGCATGCCGCGCAGGGTGAAGCCGAGCGGGATGCGCGCCGCCACTTGCACCAGAGCCGCCCCCGCGAAGGCCACGCCCAGCCCGTAGAAGTTGCGCGCCACCAGCAGGCCGAACATGATCAGCGCCACGCCGACGATCTTCACCCGCGGGTCGAGCCGGTGTATGGGCGAGCGCAGGTCGAGGTACTGGCCGAAGGTGATGTTGCGCGAGAACTCAATCGCCATGGGGCGCCCCCACGTCGGCGGCGGGCAGCCCGAGCCGAGCCGCCAACGCCTCCTCAAGCTCCTCGATGTGCAGCACGTCTGTGGGCAGGTCGGGGAAGACGCGCCGCAGGGCCATGGCGGCCTCGGCGGCCTCGCTCAGCTCCAGCCCGAGGGCGTGCAGCTCGTCAGCCCGTCGCAGCAGCGCCCGCAGAGGACCCTCCAGCACCACCCGGCCCTGGTGCATCACCACCGCCCGGTCGGCCAGCTCGGCCAGCTCGTCAATGGTATTGCCGACCAGGATCACGGTGAAGCCCTCGCGCCGGCTCAGCTGGGCGATCAGGGCCGCCAGCTCGGCCCGGCCCCGTGGGTCGAGCCCCGCCACCGGCTCGTCGAGGATCAGCAGGCGCGGCGCGGCCGCCAGCACGCCCGCGATCGCCGCGCGGCGCTTCTGGCCGCCGCTCAGGGCGTAGACGTAGCGCAGCCTGTAGGTCTCGTAGTCCAGGCCCACCTCGTTGAGCACCCGCTCGACGATCGCCCGCGACTCGGCCGGCGGCAGGCCCCGCCGCCGCGGCACGAACGACACGTCCTTGCCCACCGTCTCCTCGAACAGCTGGGTCTCGGGCTGCTGGAAGACGATGCCGGCCGCCTCGCGCAGGGCCCCGATGTCGAAGCCCTCGGCCGCCACGTCGCGCCCCTCGAAGCGCAGCTGCCCCGGCGCCGGCACCCGCAGCCCCGCGAAGAACTCGATCAGGGTACTCTTGCCCGCCTGCGTGCCCCCCAGCAGCGCCAGGGTCTCGCCAGGGTAGACCGCGCAGCTCACGCCACGCAGGGCCTCCTCCGCCAGGGGCGTGCCCGCCATGTAGGTGAAGGTGAGGCCCTCGGCCTCGAGCAGGGGCGGGGTGGCCATCCCTCCCCCCTGCCCCCCCTCGCCCTGAGCGGGAGAGGGGGGGAGATAGGGTGGGGGTTGAGGGGCCAGCGGCGCCAGGGCCTCGGCCAGGGCGTCGGCGGTGAGCACGGCGGGGGGCAGGCCGACGCCGCGGGCACGCAGGCGGCGGCCCAGCTCGGTCACCTGGGGGACGGTCAGGCCGACGGCGCGCAGCTCGTCTGCGCGGGCGAAGACCTCGGCGGGCGGCCCCTCCATCAGCACGCGGCCGCCGTCCATCACCACGAGCCGGTCGAAGCTGACCACCTCGTGCATGAAGTGGGTGATGTGCAGCACAGCCACCCCGGAGCGCTCGCGCAGCTCGTGGGCCAGCCGGATCACCTGGCGGGCCATGGCGGGGGCGATCATGGTGGTCGGCTCGTCGAGGATGACGTAGCTGGGCCGCATGGCCAGCACGCCGGCGATGGCCACGCGCTGCTTCTCGCCGCCCGACAGCTCGCTGATCTGGGCGTGCAGCCTGTCGCCAAGGCCCAGGGCGGCCACGCTCTCGCGCACGCGCCGCTCGATCTCGTCGCGGGGCAGGCCCAGGTTCTCGGGGCCGAAGGCCACGTCGTCAATCACGGTGTTGGCGACCAGCTGGTCGTCGGGGCGCTGGAAGACCATGCCGACGCGCCGGCGGATCTCCCAGACGTGCTCGTCGGCGCCGGGGATGCCGTCCACGCTGAACGCGCCCCCCGTGGGCGTGAGGATGGCGGCCAGCAGCTTGGCCAGGGTGCTCTTGCCGCTGCCGTTGTGGCCGATGATCGCCACCAGCTCGCCCGGCGCGACCCGCAGCGACACGCCGCGCAGGGCCACGATCGCGTCGGGGCGCCCGGCGTTGTAGGCGAAGGACAGGTCCTGTACGTCGAGCATGGGCAGGTGGCCGGGGGAGGGCCGGCCCTCCCCCGATCCCTTCGCAGCAGCTAGAAGGAGGACTTATCGCGCGGGGTGGTCTCGGGGGCCGAGGTGCGGCCCGAGCGGACCAGGTTGACGCCGCGGGCGACCAGGGGCGTGAGCACGGCGGCGATCACCACCTCGGCGATGGCCTGGGGGATGATCGTCGGCACGGCGGCCACGGGCAGCAGCCCGAAGACGACCAGGCCGCCCACCACCAGGATCGTGTTGGTGAGCGTGCCGACCACGCCGGCCGCGGCGGCCGCCAGGTCAACGTTGGTGGCGGCCAGGGCCCTGTAGGTCAGCCACGAGGTCAGGCCGATCAGGACGCGCGGCAGCACCGAGATCAGGGGGTTGGCGAACAGGCCCGTGGTGTCCTGGAGCATGCTGAACACGCCGAAGATCAGGCCGGCCAGCACGCCCACGACCGGCCCCTCGAGCACCGCGCCGATGATCGCCGGGATGTGCATGATCGTGGCGCGCCCCGTCACGTTCGGCACCGGGATGAAGCCCCACTGGGTCACGCCCAGGACGATCGCGATCGCCCCGAGCACCCCCGCCACGACGATCTTCCGCGTGTTGATGGTGGTTGCGCTCTCGCGCGGGACAGAGGCCATCTCCCTGCTCCTTTCTCCTGCCGCCACGTCGGGCCGCCACGTCGGCCCGCCCTGCGGGCGGCCCGCCGGGCCGCCCCGCCGGGCGGCCACATTGGGCCGCCCCTACGTTCCCCGCCACGCC
>DAOLDO010000580.1:0-4638 GCA_035327325.1 Chloroflexaceae bacterium
GGTAGGGGGTGTGGCGGCGCTGGGGGCGGCGGGGCGGGGCGGGGGTCACCCCCCGCTCCGCGCCCACCTGACGGGTCGGGCCTACCTCACCTGACATGGCCCCTCGCTGGGCGGGTCGGGCGCCCAGCAGGGCGCGCCCGCGTCGTTGATCACCTGCTGGAGGATGGCCGCCTGCTGCTCGAGCACCTGCTCGACCGGCTGGTTGTTCAGCACGATCTGCTGGAAGCTGTCGGTGTAGACCTTGTTGAACTCGCCGCCCCTGGCCCCGAGGCCGACGGGCAGCAGCGAGGGCACGCCGTCCGACGCGTTCGACTGGGCGGCCACAGCCTCGGCCTGGATGCGCACGCCGGCCCCCAGGTCCGTGGGCAGCGGCGCCTCGACCACCGGGAAGAAGGCGTTCTCGCGCAGCGTGGTGGTCTGCTGCTCGGGCATGGTCAGGTAGCGGATCAGCTCCTCGGCGCCCGCCCGGTTGGGCGCGCCGACCGGGATGGCCAGGCCCGCGATCACCGGCATGAAGCCGCGGCCCTGGGGCCCCGCCGGCGCCGGCAGCAGCACGAAGTCGTCGGGCCGCTCGTTCACGGCGTTGATCAGGCGCGCCGTGTGGTCCATCGCGATCCAGACCTCCTCCGAGAGCAGCGGCTCCTGCATGAACTCGTAGGTGGTGCTCTGCGGGTTGGCGTGGGTCCAGAGCTCCTTCACGTCGTTCCACATGGTCACGGCCTCGGGCGACTTGAAGCCGGCCACGCCCGCCGAGCCGGTGTAGGAGGGGTAGAGGTAGCCCTGGAAGAGGCGGTGGATCAGGCCGTTGGGGCCGCCGGGCAGGCCGAACTTGCGCTCGCCCGTGGCCTCCTCGACGTTGGCCACCCACTGCTTGAGCTGCTCGTAGGTCAGGGCGTTCTGGTCGGCGCCCTCGGGCAGGTACTCGAGGGCCTGGACGTTGGCCGCCAGCAGGTAGGTGGCCTGCATCCAGGGGATGTAGTAGACCGTGTCGGTGCCGAGGCGCCCCAGTTCGGTGAAGGCCTCGGGGAAGCCGCGGCCCTGCAGCTCCTCCATCAGCGGCGTCAGGTCCTCGAGCAGGCCGTCCTGGGCGAAGGGCGCGAAGTCGCCGTGCAGCCCGCCGAGCAAACTGACCGTGGCCTGGCCCGACTGGGCCTCGGCGCGCACGCGGTCGTTGAAGGGGCCGCCGGCCTCGGGGATGAACTCGACCTGGCCCGGGAAGCCGGCCAGGATCGTGTTGCGCATGCGCTCCGCCTCCTCGACCGGCGAGAACTGGGTGGACAGGAAGATGATCTCGCCGGCGTCGGCGGTCTCGCCCCCGGCGGGGGCGGCGGTGGCATCTGCGGCGGGTGCGGCGGCGGTGGGGTCCGCGGCCGGGGGGGCGGCGTCTGCGGTGGGGGCGGGGGTGGTGGCGGTGCCCTGTCCGCAGGCGCTGAGCAGCAGGGCGAGCAGGGCGAGCAGGGTGAGGTGCAGGGACCAACGGGGTGCGGATCGTTGGCGGAGTCGTACCACGGGCGGCTCCTTTCACGTCTGTTGCGGCGGCGCAACATCTTCACTTTCGACCCGATGTGCCTGTAGTATAACATCGCTCATCGGAAAAAGCGCCCCGCATTTCACCCACCCTCTCATCGCGGGCCCCACCGGCGCCCCGCGTCAGCGCAGCAGCCCGAGGGCGTACGGCAGGATGCGGGTGAAGCCCACGTCGGCGGCGACCACGACGAGCGGCGCCAGGAGGAGCACCCGCACCCGTTGCCTGCCGTCGGTTGGCAGCAGGACCACCAGCGCCGCCGCCGCGACTAGGTCCGCCGCGAACTGCACGAGGTGGAGCGGCAGCCGCAGCCTCAGGCTGTACGCTTCCCACAGCAGCAGCCCGATCGGCAGCGCCGCGCCCAGCGCCGCCGGCCAGCCTGTCTGCCGCGCCGGCCAGACGACGATCGCGAACACGGGCGCCGCGGTCAGGGCGACCCCCGCCCAGGCGAGCCAGAGGGTTATGGGGAAGAAGCCGAAGAGCAGCCGCGTGACGCCGTAGTAGCTCGTGACCATGGCGAGCAGGAAGGTCACGGCGCGCAGCGCCGCGTGTCGTCGCGAGGGGCTCCGCACGGCCAGCGCCGTCGTCAGCACGACCCACAGCCCCAGGTAGGTCCCCAGATCGTTCAGCCCGAGCAGGTTCGCCACGGGCGACTCGTCCGCGAGCTTCGCGATGACGCCGGCCAGCCCTCCGCCGACGAGCGACGCGACAAGGGCCTTCCGCCCACGGCTCATGGTCGCCGCCTCGCCACGCCCCCAGCCTGCCCCGCGACAGGCGGGCGAGGGAGTAGATACCCAGAAGTTTGCGGCTCGGGCATCATTCCCAAGTTGTTGCTCCTGGTGTACGGGCTGGCGCCCCCCCCGTTGACGCGCGGCGCCCCTCAGCGTACCATGAGGTCTGGCAGAACGTCGGGGAGGCGCTCGTGCGGCCGCCGGGAAGCCCCGACGGCAACCAGGGCTCACGCTCCGCCGTCAAGCCTGCTAGACAAAGGATTCCATAGTGTCTGACACAAAGGTCATCTACTCGATGTACCGGGTGGGCAAGGTCATCCCGCCCAACCGCGAGGTGCTGAAGAACATCAGCCTCTCCTACTTCTACGGCGCCAAGATCGGCGTCATCGGCGCCAACGGCTCCGGCAAGTCCACCCTGCTCCGCATCATGGCCGGCGCCGACAAGGATTTCAACGGCGAGACGACCATGGCGCCCGGCTACACGGTCGGCCTCCTCGAGCAGGAGCCGAGGCTCGACGAGAGCAAGACCGTGCGCGAGGTCGTCGAGGAGGGCATGGCCGAGACCGTGGCCCTGATGCGGCGCTACGACCAGATCTCCGAGCAGTTCTCCGACCCCGACGCCGACTACGACGCTCTGATCGCCGAGCAGGGCGAGCTCCAGGAGAAGATCGACCACGCCGACGGCTGGAACCTCGACAGCAAGCTCGACCTGGCCATGGACGCCCTGCGCTGTCCCCCAGGCGATACCCCCGTCAGCGTCCTCTCCGGCGGCGAGCGCCGCCGCGTCGCCCTCTGCCGCCTCCTGCTCCAGACCCCCGACATCCTGCTGCTCGACGAGCCCACCAACCACCTCGACGCCGAGTCGGTCGCCTGGCTCGAGCGCCACCTCCAGGACTACAAGGGCACCGTCATCGCCGTCACCCACGACCGCCACTTCCTCAACAACGTCGCCGGCTGGATCCTCGAGCTCGAGCGCGGCCACGGCATTCCCTGGCGCGGCAACTACGCCTCCTGGCTCGAGCAGAAGAAGCAGCGCCTCGCCGCCGACGAGAGGAGCGAGAGCCAGCGCCAGAAGGCCCTCCAGCGCGAGCTCGACTGGGTCAACATGGCCCCCAAGGGCCGCCATGCCAAGTCCAAGGCCCGCATCGCCGCCTACGAGCAACTCCTCAGCGCGAGCCAGGAGCAGAAGGACCGCGAGCTCGAGATCTTCATCCCCCCGGGCCCCCGCCTCGGCGACGTGGTGGTCAAGGCCGACGGCGTCGCCAAGGCTTTCGGCGACAGGCTGCTCTACGACAACCTCACCTTCGACCTGCCCCCCGGCGGCATCGTCGGTATCATCGGCCCAAATGGCGCCGGCAAGACCACCCTTTTCCGCATGATCGTCGGCCAGGAGCAGCCCGACGCCGGCGAGCTCGCCGTCGGCTCGACCGTCAAGCTCGGCTACGTGGACCAGAGCCGCGACGCCCTCGACCCCCGCAAGACGGTCTGGGAGGAGATCTCCGAGGGCAACGACATCATCGTGCTCGGCGGCCGCCAGGTCAACTCGCGCGCCTACTGCGCCCGCTTCAACTTCACCGGCGCCGACCAGCAGAAGCTCGTCGGCACCCTCTCGGGCGGCGAGCGCAACCGCGTCCACCTCGCCAAGGTCCTCAAGTCGGGCGCCAACGTGCTGCTCCTCGACGAGCCCACCAACGACCTCGACGTCCACACCCTGCGCGCCCTCGAGGAGGGCCTCGAGAGCTTCGCCGGCTGCGCCGTGATCATCTCCCACGACCGCTGGTTCCTCGACCGCGTCGCCACCCACATCCTCGCCTTCGAGAACGACAGCCAGGCCTTCTGGTTCCCCGGAAGCTACTCCGAGTACGAGGCCGACTACCACAGGCGCAAGGGCTCTGCGGCAGATCAGCCCCACCGCGTCGTCTACAAGAAGCTCGTGCGCTGAGGGCTCGGGTGAGGCTCGGCCGCGCCTCGCTGGGGTGAGGCTTGCTCGCCGCGCTCGCCCGCTGGGGTGATTCCGGACCGGGCAAGCGCCAGCGAGCCGTCCCCCCGGCGAGCAGCGCGAGCCGTCACGGCCGCAGCTCCGCGCCCAGCCGGCTCAGCTGCACGCGCCGCGCCGCCGGCTGGTCCGCGTGGTCCTCGAAGCGGGCCCGCTCGAAGTACTGCACCGTCAGGCTGCGCGCGCCCTCCACCTGCTCGGGCGCCGGCTCGCTGATCGGGAAGCCGAAGGTCGCCAGGCCGCCGTTGCGCTCCCAGTAGGCCCGGAACGGCGGGCACAGGCTGTGCCCCGTCTCTGGGGAGAAGGGGCACCCCTCCGCGGGCGGCCCCGCCACGGCGGGGCGCGCCCCCCCCTCCCCCCCCCCCCGCGGCAGGGACTCCACGCCC
>DAOLDO010000581.1:0-4636 GCA_035327325.1 Chloroflexaceae bacterium
GCCGGTAGTCGCCCCGCGTGAAGTAGGCGCTCGCCTCGTCGAACAGCCGCCGCGCCGCCTCGCGGTCAGCGACCGGCTCCTCGGTCGCCACGGCGTCATCGCCACGGTCCTGGCGCATCAGGGGCGCGGGCCTGGCGGCGGCCTGGCGCTGGACGGCGCTGTTGCCGAGGATGCGCTGGCGCTGCGCGATGGCCGCCTGGCGCCAGCGGCGCGCCGTCTGGTGCGCGGGGGGGCCGCCGGGCGCGGCCACGACGCTCTGGGCCGGCGCGGCCTCAGAGGGCTGGCGCTCGGCGGCGGTAGCGCCCCCCGGCGCGTGGGCGGGCGCCGCCGGGCGCTGCCGCTCCTGGCGCTCGCCGCTCATTGGCGCCCCCGGCTCGCGGGCGCGATGGCGACCGTCTGCCGCTCCGCCTCGACCAGGGCCAGGGTCAGCGAGGCCAGGTCGGGGGTGCGGCGCGAGCCGAGCATGCGGCGCTCGGCGGCGTCCACCTCGGCGCGGGGGTCGCAGGTGGGGTCGAGGCCGAGCCAGGCGCCGGCCGGCTCGTCGCCGAACAGCAGGTCGGCCGCGGTCGCCAGCTCGAGGGCCTCCGGCTCGGCCCCGGAGACGTGCTTGACGGCGAGGTTGCGCACGAGCAGCTCGCCCCCCGGCGGCAGCAGCAGGGCCTGGGCCCCGCCGACGCCGAGCAGCAGGCAGAGAACGGCGCGACCGCTGCCGGCGAGGGCGTAGCACTCGGCCGCGAAGACGCCGCCGCCGATGCTGCGCGTGGCGGGCTCGTGGAGGTTGGGCAGCAGAAACCAGCGCGCCGCGGCGCCCTCGTTCGCCAGCCGCGCGTCGAGCAGCAGCGTGGCGAAGGGCGGGTGGGCGGGCTGGCGGCCCGCCAGGGTAAGCTCGACCATAGCATCCACCTCCTACTCGTCGCGCAGCTGCTGGACCTTCTCGGCGTCGAGCACCCGCCCCGCGCGCAGGACGAAGCCGCCCTTGCGTTTGACTCCGTCGATCTCGTACTCCGGCGCGCTCAGCACCTCGTCCGGGCCGGCGATCTGCTCGGGGAACTCGCCGCTCGCGGGGTCGTACTGGGGCGGCAGGACGCCGCCGTTGCGGGCCTTGATCCGGGCCAGCTCCTGGAAGTCGAACTCGTCCCGCGCGAGGTTGTAGGCGCCGACCATCTCGTCGAGCATCTCCAGCTCGGTGACGTCGTGCAGGCCCATGCCCGACCAGTGCTGCTCGCCGTCCTTCTCGCCGAGGTAGATCGAGTTTTCCCCCTGGAAGGCCCCGCCCGGGTGCTTCAGCAGGTACTTGGGGTGATTGTAGAAGTAGTACCACTCGCCCGGCCTGGCGGGCCGGTGCCCGATCGTGCCGGGGTCGCCGGCCTCCGCGCCCTCGGTCTGCTTCATGAACTGCTCGACGGGGGTGCCGGCGGTGCCCTGCTTGATGCGCAGGCGCTGCTCCCTGGGGATGAGCCTGTCGGTGGAGCCGAACTGCTCGTCGAACTTCGTATCGCCGATGGCGGCGCGTAGCGTGTCTATCTCGATGGCGACGATGGCCGAGGTGCACTCGGCGATGGTCAGTCCGCGCAGCCAGGACTTGATCGCCGCCGAGGCGCTCATGCGCGGCTTGAGCATCCAGTCCATGAAGCCGACTCGCTCGAAGTAGGTCGGGTCGGCGTAGCCATACTCGAAGTCGTCCTTCCACAGCTCGGGGAAGCTGGCCTTGTAGTTGTGCGCGTAGTGGACGCCCCGGTCGGCCTCGTGCGGGCCCTCGTTGTTCTGCGTAATGCCCTCGGCGACGTGCTCGCCCAGAGACGCCTCGTCGGCCGCAATCGTGGGCTCGGCCGCCCGCCGCTCGATCGCGCCCCAGGTCTTGGGGCCCACGATGCCGTCGGGCTCGAGGGGCTGCCCCTCGGCGTCGGCGTGTCCCTCCTGGAAGGCCACCACCGCCGCTCGCGTCTTGGGCCCGAAGATGCCGTCAACCTTGAGCGGCGGCTCCGCGCCGGCGGCGTTGAGGCGCTGCTGAAGCTTCCTGACGCCCTTGCCGGTCGAGCCGTAGCGCACGGTGGGGCTGAGCCCCTGCGGCGCGCTCGTCCCGCCCGCGCTGCCCGCGCCGCCCCCGCCTTCGTAGACTGGCGCGGGTGATGGGCTCGTCCCGCCCGCTCCGCCCGCGCCTTCGTCGTAGGCCGGCGGGCCGCCCTCCGCGCCGTCCGACGGCTCGGTCGTCTCGCCGAGGGACGGCGGCGGGCCGCGCATCTTGTCAATATAGGGCTGGGCGTCTTTGAGGGTCTGGTAGTCGTCCGCCGTGCCCTCGCCGGCCTTGATGCGCTGCAGGGCGTCGTTGTAGTCCTCGACCGCCTCGGCCTGGGCCTCGGGGTTCCACTCCTCCCAGGGGACCCCATCGGCGTGGAGCTGCTCCCAGTCGTAGGCCGCATTGCGGCTGCCCGTCTCCCACCACGCCTTGGCCTGGGCCCACAGCGCCTCGGGGGCATAGCTCCAGCCCCGGTTCTGGTACTGCCAGACGTGGGCCAGTTCGTGGATGAGCGTGCTGCGCCCCGCGCTGTTGAGGGTGAGGCCGTCGCCGTCGAACTTGTCGTCGGTCAGGGCGATCGTGTTGCCCACCGTCCGGCTCGAGCCGGCGTTGTAGAGGCTGTTGCGCTCGAGCACGACCTGGGAGTAGTCGATCGTCTCGCCGAAGATCTCCTGCGCGGCGGCGATCTCGTCCCCGCTCAGTCCGCGGCTCTTGGTGTCCACGTCGTCGATCCACCCGCCCACCGTCTCGGCGACGGCCGAGCCTGCGGCGCTGACCGTCTCGGCGACGGCCGAGCCCACCGAGCTGACCGCCTCGATCGCGTCGTCGAGCCAGCCCCGCTGGACGAGGCGCTGCGCCGCCCGGTTGCCGACGGCGCGCTGGACGCCGCGGGCCCTGGCCTGGCGCCTGGCCCTGGCCGTGGGGTGGTCCGGCGCCGCGGCGACGACGGCGGGCAGCCCCGCGGCGCGGGTGGCGGCCTCCTCGGGCTGGCGCGGGGCGGCGCCCTGCCTGGCGGGCTCGCGCTGCTTTGGGCGAAGGTCTTTCATCAGCACCCCCTGGGCTTATGGCTGCGGGGCGGCGGGACGGGGCGGGCGCGTGGCGTGGGTCCGGCTCGCGCTCAGCGCGGGCTCCCTCGCGCCGCGGCGAAGTAGGGCCCGAACTCGGCCGCGGTCACGAGCTTGCCGAGCTTCTGGTACTCGCGCTTGACCGCCCTGACGATGTGGCGCATCGCGATCGCGCCGCCGTCCTCGGCGGCCAGGTAGGCCGCCAGCAGGGCGATGTTCCTGATGTTGCCGCCCGCCAGCTTGAAGCGGCCCGCCAGGAAGCCCAGGTCCACGTCATCGGCCAGCGGCGCGTCGTCGGGGAAGACCCGCTCCCAGATGCGCAGGCGGTCGGGCTCCTCGGGGAAGGGGAAGTCAATGGCGACGTGGAGCCGGCGCACGAAGGCGTCGTCGAGGTTCTTGCGCAGGTTGGTGGCCAGGATGACCACGCCGTCGTACTCCTCCATCTTCTGGAGCAGGTAGCCGACCTCGATGTTGGCGTAGCGGTCGTGGGCGTCCTTCACCTCCGAGCGCTTGCCGAAGATCGCGTCGGCCTCGTCGAAGAAGAGCAGGGCGTTGGCCTCGCGCGCGGCGGTGAAGACCTTGTCGAGGTTCTTCTCGGTCTCGCCGATGTACTTGCTCACCATCGAGGCCAGGTCCACCTTGTAGAGCTCGAGCCCCAGGTCGCCGGCGATGATCTCGGCGGCCATGGTCTTGCCGGTGCCCGAGGGGCCGGCGAAGAGCACGTTGACGCCCTTGCCCATGGCCAGGCGCCTGTCGAAGCCCCAGCGCTCCAGCACGGTGCGCCGGTGGCGCACCTGGAGGCAGATCTCCTGGAGCAGGGCCACCTGGTCGGGCGGGAGCACGATGTCCTCCCAGGCGTAGGTGCCGGCGATCTTGTGGGCCAGGGCGTTGAGCCGGCCGCTCGACTGGGCCCGGCAGGCGGACAGGAGCTCGGCGCGGGTGGGCGGGGCGCCGTTGCCCGAGCGCCAGCGGGCGAGCGAGCGGGCCATGGCCGCCGCGTCGCGGATCTGGCCGCCGCTGAGCCGGAAGGTGCTGGCGAGGGCCTGGAGCACGCCTGGCCCCGGGTCGGCGCGCTCCAGGCGCTGGCGCCAGATCGTCTCGCGCTCGCCGTAGCCGGGGGGCGGCAGCTCGACGCGCAGGAAGCCGGCGCGGCGCAGCTGGCCCCTGGCCTCCCACGGCCGCTCGAGGGCCAGGAAGGCGACCCCGGCGAAGCCGTCGAGGGCGTGGAGCAGGGCGGCCCGCCACGGCCCCTGGGCCTGGGCGAGGGTGGGGTCGTCGTGGAGCGCGGTGTCGGCGCCGGCGACGAGCAGGGCGGCGCCGCGCAGGGCGGCCTCGCGGACGACGCGGGCCATGGCCTCGGCCGGGGCCAGGGCGTCGGCGGCCATGAGCGTGCCGAGGTCGGCGGCGACGAGGGGCAGGCCGGCCTCGGCGCAGAGGGCCTCGGCCACCGCCCGCCGCCCGCTGCCGTAGCCGCCCTGCAGGGCGAGGACCAGGCCGGGGCGGCCTACCTCACCCCCCGACCCCCTCTCCGCAGCGGAGAGGGGGAGCCGCGCAG
>DAOLDO010000582.1:0-4633 GCA_035327325.1 Chloroflexaceae bacterium
TCCCGGGGGGGCGCGGCCTCGTCGCCTGCCTCGCGACCGGGGCGGCCCTCGCGGCTATCGAGGATGATCATATCCGTGGCGATGACCTCGGTCTTGTAGCGGGTCTGGCCGCTCTGCTGGTCCTCCCACGAGCGGGTCTGGAGCCGGCCTTCCAGGTAGACCCGGGCGCCCTTGGCGAGGTACTGGTTGCAGATCTCGGCGAGCTTGTTCCAGGCGACGACGCTGAACCACTCGGTCTCCTCGCGGGTCTCGCCGTTGCCGTCGCGCCACTGGCGGCCGACGGCGACGCGGAACGTCGTCACGGGGCTGCCCGCGGGCGTGTGGCGCATCTCGGGGTCAATCCCGAGGCGGCCGATGATCATCACCTTGTTGAGGTCCCGTGCCATCGCTGCTCGCTCCGCTCGCGGGTGGGCCCTAAGGATCAGGCGTCGCTCTTCTCGGCGACCGGCTCGCCACTCTCGGCGGGGGGCTGGGCGGGGGCGCTCTTCTGCTCGACCAGGGTGATTAGATGGCGCAGGATGGTGTCGGTAAGCTTGATCGTCCGCTCGAGCTCGACCACCCTGGCCGCGCTGAGGCTGAAGTTCATGAGGACGTAGTAGCCCTCGCTGAAGCTGCGCCGGCTGGCCTCGCCGCTGACGTACTCGCGGATCGGGTAGGCCAGCTTGCGGCGGCCCCAGGGCGGGCCCTGGTTCACGCCCGTCACCTCGCCGCCGTTCGACTCGATCGACTGGCGCAGCCGGTCCAGCGTGGCGGCAACGCCCTCCTCGTTGGCGTTCAGCGGGCTGATGATAAAGACCATCTCGTAATCACGACGACGCTCGCGCACAGATCCCTCCTCTGGTGATGTCCCGCTCGTCAGACTCGCCCGGAGGCGCGATCCGGGGGCGCGGCGGAACAGAAAGCAAAACGGCGCCAGGCCGACAGGCCCGGCACCTGTCTCATACCAACGCGGGATTATAGCACGCCTCAGGGAACGGCGCAACGCGGCGCCGCCCCGTATCCTCAGCCCCGCCCCGGCGGTACAGATGGTGAGCTGATCAGCACGAGCAGGGGCGGGCGCCGCGGGGCGCCCGCCGCCACCAGACAGAAACGAGGACCAGGATGAGCCAGGTGAAGGGCACCGTCAACACCGTCGAGCTGCTGGGCTGGCTGGGCGCCGACCCGGAGACGCGCTTCCTCGCCAGCGGCGCCGCCATCTGCCGCTTCCGCGTGGCCACCAAGCGCCCCGGCGGCCAGGACGCCACGGGCCGCCGCGAGTACGAGACCGACTGGAACACGGTCGAGGCCTGGGACAAGCTGGCCGAGCTGTGCAACAGCTACCTGCACAAGGGCAGCCGGGTGCGGGTCAGCGGCCTGCTGCGCACCGACTCGTGGACCGACAAGGCCAGCGGCCAGCCCCGCTTCCGCACCTACGTGCGCGCCGAGGACGTGCTCTTCCTCGACGCCCGCCCTGGCCTCCCCAGCGAGGCCGTGGCCGCCGCCGAGGAGGCCGAGGCGCCCGCCGAGGGCGAGGAGGTCCCCTTCTAGCGGGGGTCGGGGTTCTGGGGAGGGCCAGGACCTCCCCATGCCCCTCCTATGGTATCATTCGCGCATATGGACGCCCTGAAATCCCTCAACCCCGAGCAGCGCGCCGCCGTGACCGCGCCCGTCGGCCCCGTGCTGGTGCGGGCGGGCGCGGGCAGCGGCAAGACCCGCGTGCTGACCCTGCGCATCGCCTATCTGATCGCCCACCACGGGGCCCAGCCGGGCCAGATCCTCGCCCTCACCTTCACCAACAAGGCCGCCAAGGAGATGCGCGAGCGCCTGGGCCGGCAGCTCGGCAGGGGCGCCCGCGGGCTGACCGCGGGCACCTTCCACGCCGTCTGCGCGAAGCTCCTGCGCGAATTCATCGCCGGCCGCGTCGGCAGCTACACCGGCGCCTTCTCGATCTACGCCGGCGACGAGCAGCTGCAGCTGGCCACCGAGGCCCTCGAGGCCGCCACCGAGCGCCCGCCCATCCTGCTCGAGCCCGAGGAGGTGCTGCGCCGGATCTCGCGCGCCAAGAGCCGCATGCTCACCCCGCGCCTGATGGCCCGCCTGGCCCCCGACCCGGTCGAGCGCTTCGTCGCCGGCTGCTACCGGCGCTACCAGCGCGCCCTCGAGAACGCCAACGCCCTCGACTTCGACGACCTCATCCTGCTCACCCACCAGCTGCTCGGCGAGCACCACGACGTGCTCGAGGTCTGCCAGGACCGCTGGCGCCACGTGCTGGTGGACGAGTACCAGGACACCGACCCGAGCCAGCACGCCCTGGTCGAGCTGCTCACCAGGCCCTCGGCCCACAGCGGCGGCGCCCGCTCGCTCTTCGTCGTCGGCGACGGCATGCAGAGCATCTACGGCTTCCGCAACGCCGACCACAGCATCATCGCCCGCTTCGCCGGCGACTTTCCCGAGGCCAGGGTGGTCGAGCTCCAGACCAACTACCGCTCGCGCCAGCCCATCCTCGACGCCGCCTACGCGGTGATCCGCCACAGCCGGGCCGTGCCGCCCATGGCCCTGCGCGCCGCCGGGGCACCCCTGCCCGGCGAGCGCTGCATCCTGATCAACGAGGCGAAGGACGGGCGCGAGGAGGCCGAGCAGCTGGCGCGCAACATCGCCGACCTGCAGCGCCAGGGCCGCCGCCTGCGCGAGCTGGCCGTGCTCTACCGCACGCGCCACATGAGCCGCCAGATCGAGCAGGCCCTGCGCCACGCCCGCATCCCCTACAGCGTGCGCGGCAGCGTCGGCTTCTTCGACCGCGCCGTCGTGCGCGACGCCCTGGCCTTCCTGCGGGTGACCAACAACCCCGCCGACGGCCTCAGCCTCAACCGGATCGCCAACGTGCCCGCCCGCGGCCTCGGCGCCCAGTCCCTGTCCAGCCTGACGGCCTTCGCCGCCCAGGCCGGCGTGCCCCTCTCGGCCGCCCTGAGCCACCCCGAGGCCCTGGCGGCCCTCCCCCCGAAGTCCGCCGAGGGCGCCCGCCGCCTCGCCGCGCTGCTGGCCCGCTGGCGGCGCATGGCCGAGGGCACCACGCCACCCGACCACATCCTGGCCGACGTGCTCGAGCAGAGCGGCTACATGGCCGCCCTCGAACAGCGCTTCAGCGCCGAGGACCTGCCCGACGCCAGGGCCCACCTCCAGGAGCTGATGGCCGCCGCCGAGGAGCACACCAGCCTGCCGGAGTTCCTCCAGGAGATCGCCCTGATCACCTCGGCCGACCAGAAGGAGGACGAGCGGGACCAGGTGCAGCTGCTGACCATCCACGCCGCCAAGGGCCTCGAGTGGCCCGTGGTCTTCGTGACCGGCCTCGAGGAGAAGACCCTGCCCCACGAGCGCAGCATGGGCACCATAGAGGGCATCGAGGAGGAGCGCCGCCTCTGCTATGTGGCCCTCACCAGGGCCGCCGAGCGGCTCTACCTCTCATGGGCGCCCGGGCGCAGCAGGGGCCAGGTGCTCAAGCCCTCGCGCTTCCTCGACGAGATCCTCGCCTACGGGCGCGAGCGAGCCGCGGCGCGATAGGGCCGCAGCACGCCTACTCCACCACGCGCACCCGGGCCACCTCGACCATGCCATCGGGGACGGGGGCGCCGCCGGCGATGACGGGGGGGCGGGCGCCGGTCGCGGGGTCGTACATGCCCATCAGCACCCGGTACTCGCCCGGGGCGAGGCCCGGCGGCAGGTAGACGTCGTTGGCGTCAACGACGAGCGATCCGGGGCGCCATGTGCTGGTGGGGAAGCGCCCCTGCCAGGGCGGCGCGTCGCGCTGGGTCGGTCGGCCGCCATTGGCGTCGATCAGATGCACGAAGATCAGGTAGTCCGTATCGAAGGGCGCCTCGACCTGCCAGAAGCTGCGCAGGCCGAGCACGCCCCCGGCCCGCAGCTCGGCCGTGGGCCTGAGCATCGGCGGCTCGCCCCCGGCCGAGGGGTCGCCCACGGCCACGCCGAGCAGGCGCGCTCCGCCGACGCGCACCTCCTGCCCTAGGGGCAGCGGCACGTCGGCGGCGCCGAGGCCCGTGTCAATCACCAGCAGGCGCGGGCCGGTCATCTCCTCCCGGCGCAGGCGCGGCCCGAACTCCCTGACCAGGCCCGGGAGCAGGTGCTCGTAGCGCGCCGGGGGCTCGAACTGGCCCCAGCGGTGCGAGGAGGCCACCAGGTAGGCGAAGCCCTGGGCCCGGTACCAGGCCAGGTCGTGGGCCGACAGGTCGCGCACCTCGGTCCAGCGGGCCTCGGCGGGGCCGGGGACGGGCTTGAGCTCGGCGGCGATGCGGGCGCCGGGCGGCACCTCGGCCTCGGCCCAGCGCAGCAGCTCGAGGCGCCCGTCGCCCGCGGCCTGCCGGCCCACGTAGGCCAGCGAGCGCGACAGCGGCGGCGCGGCCAGGGCGAGGACGAGGGCGGCGAGGGCGAGCGGCGCGAGGGCAGGGGCGCGGCGGGCCAGGAGTGCGGGCAGCTCGGTCACGGCCACGCCTGCGGGCAGGGCGCAGGCCACCAGCAGCGGCAGCATGTTCTGCATGAAGTGGGTCGGCCGCGACAGGTGGACGAGCAGCGAGGGCAGGGCGAAGCCGAGCCAGACGGCGAGCACGGCGGGGCGGCGCCGGCCCATGATGGCCAGGCCCGC
>DAOLDO010000583.1:0-4620 GCA_035327325.1 Chloroflexaceae bacterium
CGTTCACGGGCGGGAACTTCACGCTGGGCGGCCCGCGCGGTCAGCCGCACGCGCTTTCCTGGGCGGCGATGCACGCCGACTTCTGGAATACATGGCGGCAGAGTGCGCTGGAGGAATACGTCAACGGCTGTCTGAAGCGCGCCCGGAGCGTACGCTCGACGAGCTGTCAGCGGTAGGGGATCACGCTGCGCAATCAGGCAAAAGAAGGCCCCGATCGCGAGCGGTTGCCACTCCTTCCGCGATCGGGGTCAGGACCCAGGAGACACCTGAGGCCCACCCCGGTATTGTAGCACACACGCTCGACTCCTGGGCCTCAAGGAGATGCGCAATGGCCCGTGGTGTGGGTTCAGCAAACAGGCGCACACAGCGCCCCGATGGCCTGGCGCCCTTTCGGCGACGGGCGCGGTGGCGCGAGCTACGGCCTCTGGTCTTTGGAGTTCTCATTACGCTGAGCGTCGTGGTCACGCTGCTCGCCTGGGCCGTGTGACCGCGATGCGCGAGGAGTTGTGCGATGTCGCGATTTTCCATCGGCACCATCATCATCGGCGCGCTGGTCGCTAGCGTGCTGCTGGTCGCTGGTGGACAGACACTGGCATCACAGCTCGCGCTGACAGGAGACCCGGCAGCGCTGCCGGCGATCAGCGAGACAGCGTCGTCTCGACCGGCTGGGGCCGGCCAGCTCACGGCAGAGCTGAGCACCACGACCGTGCCCAGATCGCTTACCGCGACGATCGGAGGGCAGCCCGACTATATCTGCGGGCAATGCACGCCTGAGCCGATCGCGACTGCCACGCTGATCCATAGCGAGGTGTCAGTGACGCCCCTGTCGTCGTCGCCGACACCTCGGCCGTCCCAGGCTCCTGCGACGCGGACAATCGTCGCGACCCGCAGGCCGACGCAGCCGCCGGTGAGCGGCACGCCCGGGGGAACGGCCACGGTGATTCGGCCGACCGCGACCGGCGCAACACCGACGCGCCGGCCAGCCACGCCGACACCTACCCGCGCCGTGGTATCGCCGACAGCGCTCCCGCTGACGGCCGTCGCGACTACGACGAGCCTTCCGGCTCCCAGCAGAACCGCCCTGGTGGCGGTAACCCCGACGCCGGTGGTCATACCACCTGCGCCATCAGCTGCGATCCAGCTCTGGATGTCGTCGGACTTTGACCCCGCAGCCGGCATCTACCGCTCAGCCGGCGACACGATCAGCTGGCCTGCCGGCGAGGTGCTCAATTTCGCTCCGGCGGTCACCCTTGTCGCGCCAGCGTCAGCTGACCCGGCCCTGACCTATCGCTCACGGGTGATCGCCTGGAGTTTCGTCAGCTCTGGCGGGCAGAGCGTCTACAGCGTCGATGTGATGGGCCATAGCGGCTGCCGGCTTCGTTCCGAGCCGGTGCCAGGTGATGCAGATGGCCTGGCGGGCTGCGCCTATCGCTACCTTGAGCGGCCGACGACCGACGCGATGCGCTTGCAGGCGCACGCCTTCTGGTCGGCCGGCACGCCGCTCGACATGTGCATCGATGTCTATACCTACGACCTGGGGCGCCTGCGCGACACCGATCTCACCCTCCAGGTCGCTATCCGCACCGAAGCGATCGATAGCGTGACCGGCCAGGTGCTCGCCAGCGCCACCGAGATCAAGACGGCGACGTTTGCGGTGCGGCTGGCGGCGCCACGGAGTGCACGCTGATGTGGAGAGGCATGCCAGCACGACGGCGCGGCCAGAGCCTGGCCGAATTCAGCCTGGTGATCGGGCTGCTGATGTTCATCGTCTGCGGGGCGTGCGATGCCTTCCAGCTGGCGATGGCGACCTTGAGCGTGACCGAGGCGGCCAGCGCAGCAGCGCACCAGGCGGCCATCATCGGCGGCGACGATGGCCCCGCAGGAACCGTGGTGCAGGTCGCGCGCGACGTGCTGGCAAACGGGCTTACGACCCACAGCGGGCAGGTGTCGGTGCGGGTTGTCTGTCTCGAGCCATGCCAGCGCTATCAGCCCATTACGGTGACGGTGACCTTCGAGGATACCCGCTGGTTCCCAATCTTTAGCCAGACCCTGCGCGTTGAGCGGCAGGCGGTGCGGGCCTCAGAGCAGGACCAGTCGGCGACGCTCTCACTCCGCTGAGCAGATTGCGAGGCTTCTATGCGGCGACAACACCATCCCGGGCAGGCGCTCGTCATTGTCGCGCTCTTCCTGCCCATCATCATCGGGCTCTGGCTGCTCGCGATTGAGCTCGCCTGGCGCTTCACCACGGCTCAGGCGGTCACCGACGCGCTGCGGGCCGCGAACCGCTCCGCCGTCCAGACCTTCGACTACGCCGCGTTCGCCGACAACCGGCTGGCGCTCGCAGATCCTGACGCGGTGATCGCCGTCGCACAGCGACTTGCGGCGACCAACCTCAGCGGCGTCCGGGGCCTCACGAAGACTCCGGCCGATGTCGCCGGTACAGCGCAATGGACCGTCCTGCCAGCCGGCGGCGCGTGCATCCTGGAGGCTGGCGGGCCGACGCTGCGCTTTCCCAAGCCAGCGCTCTGCAGTACGGCCAGGGTCGATCTGACCAGCCCGCTCGGCTTCCACTGGACGATTCAGGTCTACGCGGCCGACACACTCGACTTGAGCTTTTCGTCGGCGACCGAATAGCATCGGCGGCATGAAACGACGCTCGACGAAGGATTGAATGGTATGCCCCTCTGGTCTCGCCAGGCACTGCGGGTTCGCGCCCAGGATATCCCCTGGCACCGGCTGGTCGCCACGCTGCTCGCCATCGCGGCGCTGGTCGCCGGGGTCTCGGCCTGGGCGCTGACGATGGAGTCGGCGCGCACTGAGCCGGTGGTCATCGCCGCAAGCCCGATCGCGCCCGGCGAGCGCATCCAGGCCGAGCAACTGACCGTCATCCAGGCGCCAATCTACCGGCCAGCCGCGCTGGTGGGCATCGCTGACCCGGCGCTGCTCATCGGCCAGTATGCCCGCGTGCAGATCAGCGCCAATCAGGTGCTGATGACCGACCTGGTGCAGGCGCAGCCGCTCGCCGCACATAGCTTCATCAACGGTGCACTGCCAGCTGAGCTGCTGCAGGCCACGGTCTATGAGCTACCGCGCACCGGACTGACGTCGCTGACCTCGCAAGACCAGATCAACATCCTGGTGCTGGTCGACGAGGCCCGTGGGCGCGACCCGGCCTTTCAGGTCGGCGCAGTGGATTCTCCTGGCCAGGGCACGCGGGTTGTGCGCGTGCTGCGCGGCCTGAACGTGCTGGCGGTGAACGAGCGGACGGCCTTTCTCGAGGTGACCCCGGCGCAGAGCGCCTACCTTTGGGCGCTCCAGACCGCCAGTATTCCCTTCGTCGGTGAGCTTGATGCCACGGCCGACGCGCCGCTCGGCCCGCTTCGGGCCTCTGCGCTGTCCCTCGCCGATCTCGGCATGGCGGCCACACCGGCCGGCGGCCAGGAGGTGCAGCCATGACCAGGCCTGCTCCCCGGCCGGCAGCCGAGCCGGCGCCCTGGCAGATTCCCGCCTCTGGCGCAACCAGCCGAGGTGAACATGATGCCGGCGCGCCGGAGCAGCCGCTGTCGCTGGCCGATGCGTTGCGTGTGCTCTGGGCGCGCGGTGGCTGGGAAGGCTCGCTCGCACCGCACGATGCCTGGGTGCGCGCCATTGGCGATCGCTGCCCCTACCCTGAGGATCTTGCGGCGTTTGGCCAGGTGCCGACCTTCGGGCCGCTCGATCGCCTGCTCCTTGACGAGCAGGTTACCGACATCCACCTGAACGGGCCGGGGCGCGAGGTGCTGATCCGCCGGGGCGGAAGCGCTGATGAGTGGCGCACGGGGACGATCTGGCACCCCGCGTGGTTCCCCTGGCTGGTGCAACAGTGTGTGCAGCGCGGTGGGGCGGAGGGCGCGGAACCCCAGCTGAGCGGCACTGCCGACGCCTCGATGCCTGGTCGCCCACCCTGCCGGCTTCGGTACGCGATTGCCTTGCCCCCGGTGTGTCGCCACGGCCCGTCGCTGGCGATCCGGGTGTTGCGGCCAGGGTGTTTCTTGCTCCGCCGGCTGGCCGACCAGGAGATGCTCTCAGCCCCGATCGCGGCGCTACTGGCCGGCTGCGTCGAGGCCGGCGTCAGCATCATGATTGTCGGGTTGCCCGGCGCCGGCAAGACGACCCTCCTGCGCGCGCTGCTCGACCAGGAGTCGCTCGGCGACCTGCGGGTGATCTGCATCGAGGACGTGCCCGAGCTTGTGCTCAGCAGCCCCGCGAGCGTCCAGCTGGCGGCCTCGCCCCGTCACCCGATGCTGGAGCTGGTCTACGTGGCGCAGCGCATGAACCCGGCCCGGCTAGTGGTCGGCGAGGTGCGCGGGGCCGAGGCCTACGCGCTGCTTGCCGCCATGCGCTGCGGCAACCCGATGCTGACCACCATACACGGCAGTAGCGCAGTAAACGGCCTGGACTCCCTGATTGGGATGGCGCTGGAGGCGCCTGAGGCGCGCGGCTCGCTCGACCTGGTGCGGATGAACCTCAACAACCAGCCGCTGATCGTCGTCGCGCTGCGGCAGGATCGTGGCCAACGGCGGGTCGCCGAGGTGGCTGAGCTGGTTCCTGGCGGTGGCGCGCATCACCCGCTGCTCCAGG
>DAOLDO010000584.1:0-4617 GCA_035327325.1 Chloroflexaceae bacterium
ATCGCCGCCCACGACCCCGCTCTGGCTGACGGCACGCCCGCGGCGATCCGCGCCTTCGTGCTCGAGCGCTGCGTGGTCGAGGGCCGCCTGACCAAGTTTGTCGGCGGCGACCTGGTGGACGCCAGCCTGCTCGGCGCGGCCACCCCCTACGGGCTGCTCGCGCCAGACCACCCGGTGATGGCCGCCACCGTCGCCCGCATCGAGGCCGACCTGCGCCGTGGCGGGGTGCGCCGCTACCTCGACGACACCTACTACGGCGGCGGCGAGTGGCTGCTCCTGGCCGCCTGGCTCGGCTGGCACTACGCCGAGGCCGGCGAGCCCGCGCGGGCCCGCGCCCTGCTCGACTGGGTGGCGGCCCAGGCCACGCCCGACGGGCACCTGCCCGAGCAGATCTGCGACGACTGCCTCAGCCCCGCCCATTACCGGCCCTGGGTCGAGCGCTGGGGCGAGGTCGCCACCCCGCTGCTCTGGTCCCACGCGATGTACCTGATCCTGCGCGACGCCCTCGGCGTCCCCATCCCCCAGGAGGCCCTGCGATGAGCGAGGCGCTGCGCATCGTCCACGCGCCCCACGGCACCGACCACCCCTACCAGGCCGGCCCCGAGGAGCGCGCCCCCCGCGACCCGGTCGGCGGCGATATGGTGAGCGTCGGCTTCCTGACGGTGCCGGGCGGCGCGGCCAGGGGCGTGCGCCTCTTCTGGACGCGCAACGGCCGCCCCCAGACGCCCGTCCACGGCCGCCCGCTCGCCGTCGGCCGCGACCACGACCGCTGGCTGGTCGAGCTCGGCGTGCTCGAGGCCGGCGACGCGGTGGAGTACTGGATGGTCGCCGAGGGCGACGCGGGCCCGGTCGAGTCGCCGCGCTTCCGCTTCGCGGCCCGGCGCCGCCGCGCCCTGGCCGGCGTCGCCGCCGTGCCCGAGGGGCCCGGCGGGCTGCGCCTCGCCACCCGCGCCGCCGACGGCGCGCCCGGCCCCGCCCTCGCCCTGCGCGCCCTGCCCGAGGGCCTGCAGCTCGCCCTCGGCGGTCCGCCCCCCGCCGGCGACGCCCCCCCGCCCGCCGTCGCCCTCGCCGCCGGGCCGGCGCGCCTGAGCGTTGACGCCGCGACGGGGGCGATCGCCTACAGCGTGGGCGCGGAGACCGTCGCCCTGCGCCTGCGCTGGCTGGAGGAGGCCGACGGGACGCTGGCCGCCGTCGAGCTCGCGGGCGACCTGGCCGACGGCGAGGCCCTGGTGGGCCTGGGCGAGCGCTTCGACGCCCTGGACCAGCGCGGCCGCGCGCCCGACGTGGCGGTCTACGAGCAGTACAAGAACCACGGCGACCGCACCTACCTGCCCGTCCCCTTCGTGATCTCCTCGCGCGGCTACGCCGCCCTGGTCGAGGGCACCGCCCACGTCGCCTACGACCTCGGCCGCGCCGTCGAGGACCGCTGGCGCTGCGTCGCCCAGGCCGGCGGCGGCCGCCCCGTCGCCATCGCCCTGTTCGCCGGCGACCCGGCGGCCTGCGTCAGGGCGCTCACCGCGCGCACGGGGCTCCCCGCCGCCCCGCCGCCCGCCTGGGCCTTCGGCCTCTGGATGAGCAGCAACGAGTGGAACACCCAGGCCCGCGTCGAGCGCGAGGTGGCCCTGCACCACGAGCACGGCGTGCCCGCCACGGTGCTGGTGATCGAGGCCTGGAGCGACGAGACCACCTTCTACATCTGGAACGGCGCCCGCTATGCGCCCCGCCCCGGCGCCGAGGCGCCCCGCCTCGCCGACTTCTCCTTCCCCGCCGACGGCCCCTGGCCCGACCCGAAGGCCATGGCCGACGCGCTGCGCGCCGCCGGGATCAGGCTCGTGCTCTGGCAGATCCCCGCCCTCAAGCGCGCCGAGGGGCCCCACCCGCAGCACGACGCCGACTGCGCCCACGCCGTCGAGCGCGGCTTCGTGCTGCGCGACGAGGGCGGCAGGCCCTACCGCAACCCGGCCTTCTGGTTCAACGGGGCCATGATCCCCGACTTCACCAGCGCCGAGGCGACCGCCTGGTGGCTCGCCAAGCGCGCCTACCTGCTCGACGAGCTTGGCGTCGCCGGCTTCAAGACCGACGGCGGCGAGCACCTGCAGGGCCGCGGCATCGCCTCGAGCGACGGCCGCCGCGGCGACGAGCTGGTCAACGCCTACCCCAACCTCTACGTCGGCGCCTACCACCGCTTCGCCATCGAGCGCCGCGGCGGCGACGCCCTGACCTTCAGCCGGGCCGGCCACACTGGCGCGGGCGCCTTCCCCGCCCACTGGGCCGGCGACGAGAACTCGACCTGGGAGGCCTTCCGGCGCTCGATCGTCGCCGGGCTCAGCGCCGGCCTGTCTGGCGTCCCCTTCTGGGGCTGGGACATCGCCGGCTTCAGCGAGGCCCTGCCCTCCGCCGAGCTGTACCTGCGGGCGACGGCCATGGCCGCCTTCTGCCCGATCATGCAGTACCACAGCGAGTACACCCCGCCCGGCGAGCCCTCGAAGGACCGCACGCCCTGGCGCATCCAGGAGCACAGCGGCGACGGGCGCGTCATCCCCCTGGCCCGCCACTTCGCCCGCCTGCGCATGGCCCTGCTCCCCTACCTCCTGCGCGAGGCGGCCCACAGCGCCGCCACCGGCGAGCCGATGCTGCGGGCGCTGCTGCTCGACCACCCCGGCGACCCGGCCTGCTGGCGCCTCGCCGACCAGTACCGCCTCGGCCGCGATCTGCTGGTGGCCCCCGTCGTCGAGGAGGGCGCCGCGGCGCGCCGGCTCTACCTCCCGCGGGGCGCCTGGTACGACCTCCGGGGTGGCGCGGCGCTCGAGGGCGGCCGCTGGCTCGAGGTCGCGGCGCCCCTCGAGCGCATCCCGGTCTTCGCGCGGGCCGGCGCGATCCTGCCCCTGCACCTGCGCCCCGGGCAGCAGCTCGGCGACGACGTCGGCAACGGCGTGGAGCCCGCGCACCTGACCCTGCGCGTCTACCCCGGCGGCGCGGCAAGCGCAGAGGTGATCCTCGGCGGGAGGCCCTGGCGCGTCGAGGCCCGCGCCGCGGGCGACGGCGCGGCCCTGATCACCCTCCCCGGCCTCCCTGTCCCCGCGACGGTGCTGCTGCCCGACGGGCGCGAGGCGACCGCGCCGGCCGGCCACGCGGGCGAGCTGCGGGTCGGGCCGTGACGGCGGGCACGACCCGCTCGGCGAGCGGCCGCCCGCTCCGGCGTCGTCTCGACGGCGCGGCCCTCCCAACTGACGGCCCGGCCAGGGGGCGGCTCGCGCCGCGGCATCCTACAGCCGGCGGATCACGCGGGCCGGGTTGCCAACGGCGACGACGTTCGCCGGCAGGTCCTTCGCCACCACGGCGCCCGCCCCCACCACGGTATTGGCGCCGATGGTGACGCCGGGGCAGACGATCACGCCGCCGCCCAGCCAGACGTTGTCGCCGATCGTGATCGGCTCCGCCGCCTCCCACTTCGCGCGCCGCGCCTCCGGCTCGACCGGGTGGGTCGGGGTCAGCAGCTGCACGTTCGGCCCGAACTGCACGTCCTCGCCGATGGTGATCCGCGCCACGTCGAGCAGCACGGCGCCGTAGTTAATGAAGGTGCGCGCCCCGACGCTGATCTGGTAGCCGTAGTCCACGTACAACGGCGGGCGGATCTCGGCGCCCTCGCCGAGGAAGCCCAGCAGCTCGCGCAGCAGGGCGCGCCGCCCTTCGGCGTCCCCCGGGTCGTGGTGGTTGAGGCGGTGCATCAGGGCCATGGCGCGCCGGCTCTCGGCGGCGAGCTGCGGGTCGTCGGCGATGTACAGCTCGCCGGCCAGCATGCGCGAGCGCATGCTGCGGCCGTCGTTCGCGGGCTGAGGCTGGTCGCTCATCGGGCGCTGTCCTCCTGATAGGCAAGGATGAAGGCCCTCTGCCGCCCTACGGCCCCACGGCGAGGGTGTAGCTGGTCGGGGTGTTGTGCGTGTTGCGCACGACCAGCCTGTAGGCCCCGGCGCTCGGGATCTCGTAGCCTAGCAGGCGCTCCTGCGGGCCCGTCTGGGCGTCCACGTACTCGCGCCGCACACCCCCGGGGTCGAAGACCAGCAGCAGCGCGTCGCCGCCGGGGCCGAGCTCGACGGTGACGTCAATCGTCGCCGGGCCGCCCTCGAAGAGCCAGGTGGCGCCCTCATTGTAGTACAGCTCGCCCGCGACCGTCTCGCCGAGCGCGACCGGGCGGGGCGGCGGGGTCGCGCTCACCGCCAGGCTGTAGTCCACCTGGGCGTTGCTGCTGTTGCGCACGGTCACCCTGTAGGTCTCGCCCGCCGGGATCTCGAGGCCGACCAGCCGCTCCTCGGGCCCGCTCTGGGCGTCCACGTAGTCGCGCCGCGCGCCCGCGCCGTCCTCGACGATCATCAGGGCGTCGCCGAAGGGGCCCACGTCGAGCACGAGGTCGAGGGGGCCGTGGCCGCCCGCGACGCTCCACATGGCGGCCTCGCTGCCGATCAGCGTCCCCGTCACGGTCTGCCCCGGGCCGATGGCCTCGCCCGGCTGCGGCGCCGCGGCGCCCGCGGGCGTCTGACCGGCCGCCGGTGCTGTCGCGGGCGCCTGCGCCGCCGTCGGCGCTGCCGTCGCCGTGGGGCTCGCCGCGGGGGCGGCTGT
>DAOLDO010000585.1:0-4615 GCA_035327325.1 Chloroflexaceae bacterium
GCTGGTGCGCCAGTGGTCCGCCGCCGAGTCGCGACCGGAGCCCCGTCCCGCCCGCCGCTGGTAGGTGCCCCCGCACGCTCAAGAGCCGCCCCGGGCCCGCAGGCCCCAACTACGGTAGTGCCCCACGACCACCCCCAGCGCGGGCGCGGAGCGTCGCCCCAACCCCTACGTCGGCCCGCGCTCCTTCCAGACGGGCGAGCGCCTGTACGGCCGGGACCGCGAGGCCCGCGAGCTGCTCGGGCTGCTGGTGGCCGAACGCATCGTGCTGCTCCACTCGCCCTCCGGCGCCGGCAAGAGCTCGCTGGTGCAGGCCGCGCTCATCCCGCGCCTGCGCGAGCGCGACTTCTACGTGCGCCCGGTGGTCCGCGTCAGCCTCGAGCCGCCCGCCGGCGGCAACCGCTACCTGCGCTCCACGCTGCTATCGCTCGAGGAGGGCGCGCCCCCCGCCGAGCAGCTGCCCCTCGCCGACATGGCCGGCCTCTCGCTCGACGCGTACCTGGGGCGCCGCCCGCCGCCCGCCGAGGCGGACGGCGAGGTGCTGATCTTCGACCAGTTCGAGGAGCTGCTCACGGCCGACCCGACCGACGTGGCCGAGAAGCGGGTCTTTTTCGAGCAGCTCGGCGCGGCGCTGCGCAACCGCGACCGCTGGGCGCTCTTCGCGATGCGCGAGGACTACGTCGCCGCCCTCGACCCCTACCTGCTCCCCATCCCGACGCGCCTCAACACGACGTACCGCCTCGACCTGCTCGGCCTGGAGGCCACCCGCGACGTGATGCGCCGGCCCGCCCTGGCGGCGGGGGTGGCCTTCGACGAGGCCGCCGCCGAGCGCCTCGCGGCCGACCTCAGCCGCGTGCTGGTGCAGCGCGCCGACGGGGCGCTCGAGGAGCACACCGGCCTCACCGTCGAGCCGGTGCAGCTCCAGGTGGTCTGCTACCGCCTCTGGGAGCACCTGCCCCCCGGGCTGGAGCGCATCGGGCCCGCAGAGGTGGCGGGCCTCGGCGAGGTGAACAGCGCCCTCGCCGACTACTACGCCGAGGGCGTGGTCCGGGCGGCCCTGACGGGCGGGACGAGCGAGCGCGCGGTCCGCGAGTGGTTCGACCGCCAGCTGATCACGCCGCAGGGCATCCGTGGCACAGCGCTCCAGGGTGCCGGCGAGAGCCAGGGCCTGCCCAACTCCGCGGTACGCTCGCTGGTGGACGCCTACCTGGTGCGGGGCGAGAAGCGCCGCGGCGCCACCTGGCTCGAGCTGGCCCACGACCGCCTGGTCGAGCCGGTCCGCGCCGCCAACGCCGCCTGGTTCGCCGAGCACCTGAGCACGCTGCAGCGCCAGGCGGACCTCTGGGAGCAGCAGGGCCGCCCCGCCGGCATGCTGCTGCGCGACGCCCTGGAGCGCGAGCGGCGGCAGGCGCGGCGTATCCGCCGCCTCGCGATCGGCGCGGCCGCCCTCGCCGCCGTGACCTTCGTCGCCTTCCTGGCGGCCGGGGGCTTCTACCTGCGCTCGGAGCGCGAGCGCCGCCTGAACCGGGCCCGCGAGCTGGCCGCGGCCGCGGTGAGCAACCTGCCGGTTGATCCGGAGCGGAGCTTGCTGCTCGCCAGCTCGGCGGTGGACGCCACAGCGCCTCCGCTCCCCGTCGCGGTGGACGCCCTGTGGCAGGCGATCTCGGCCTCGCGCCTGGCGCGAACGCTGGCGGGCCACGGCGCCGGCCTCACCGCCCTTGCATTCGCGCCCGACGGCTCCAGCCTGGCCACCGCGAGCAACGACGGCAGCGCGCGCCTCTGGCCCGCCGCCGGCGGCGAGCCGCTGGTGATCGAGGTGGGCCCCGATCTGCTCGACCTGGCCTGGAGCCCCGGCGGCTGGCTCGCCACCGCCGACCTGGACGGCCAGGTGATCGCCTGGGGGCCCGACGGCGCCGAGCTCTGGGCGGCCGCCCTCGACAGCGCGCCCAACGCCCTGAGTTTCAGCCCCGACGGCATGAGCCTGGCCGTGGCCCTGGACGGCGGCGAGGTGGCGCTCCTGTCCTCCGCCGACGGCGCCGAGCTGGCGAGGCTCGCCCGACCGCCAGCCGACGACGGCGACCCGCCGCCCATCGGGGACGTGACCTTCAGCGCCGACGGGGCGCGCCTGCTGGCCGGGGACGCGGCGGGCGGCGTGACGCTCTGGGAGGTGGCGGACGGCGAGTCCAGGGCGCTGGCCGCCGAGCACAGGTCTGAGGTCGAGGCGGTGGCCTGGAGCCCCGACGGCGCTACCTTCGCGACCGGCGACGGGCTGGGCGCCCTGACGGTCTGGGACGCGGCGAGCGAGGAGCCGATCGAGACCCTGCGCAGCTTCGCCGGGGGCTTCGCCGCCGTGCGCTACAGCGCCGATGGGCTCATGCTGGCGACGGCCGGCCTTGACGGGACCGCCCAGCTCTGGAGCCTGGCCACGGGCGGCCCCCTGCTGCGCCTCGCCGGCCACGCCGACTACGTGACCGGCGTGGCCTTCAGCCCCGACGGACGTTACCTCGCCACGGCGAGCCTCGACCGCACGGCGCGCCTCTGGAGCCTGGCCCTGCTCTCGCCCGACGGCGTTTCGGCCGCGGACTTCAGCCCCGACGGCCGGCAGCTCGCAACGGGCGGCGTCGGCAGTGTGCGCCTGTGGGACCGGGCGGGCGGCGAGCAGCAGCGCGCGCTGGAGGCGGTGGACGGCGTCGCCGTGGCCGCGCTGGCCTACAGCCCCGACGGCGCCCGCCTCGCCGCGGCGAGCGACACGGCGGCGCTGGTATGGGACGTGGCGACGGGCGCGGCCCTGGCTCGCTTCGACGGCCACAGCGGCCTTGTGAACCGGCTCGCCTGGAGCCCCGACGGCACGCTGATCGCGTCCGTCGGCGACGACTACGCCCTGCGGGTCTGGGACGCGGCGACGGGCGAGGAGCGCTACGGCGTGGACGACCACGGCTACTGGGCCTACGGCGTCGCCTGGAGCCCCGACGGCGCCCACATCGCCACCTGCGACCTGAACGGCGGCCTGTTCGTGCGCGACGCCGCCGGCGGCGCGGCGCTGCTGAGCCTCACGCTCCCCGACCAGGCCGAGTGCTTCACGGTGGTCTACAGCCCCGACGGCGCCCGGCTGGCCACGGCCGACAGCGCCGGTCGCGCCATCGTCTGGGGCACGGCGACGGGCGACGAGCTGCTGCGGGTGAGCCACCCGCCCGAGACGCGCGACGTCGTCTTCGGCCCGGGCGGCGCGCTGCTCTACACCGCCGGCCGCGACCGCCACGTGCGCGTGTGGGACGCGGCCTCCGGCGCCGAGCGGGGGGCGCTGACCCTGCCCGCGGAGGTGGACGCGGTCCGGGTCAGCGGCGACGGCGCCTACGCGGCGACGGTCAGCGCCGACAATGTGCCGCGGCTCTTCCCGCTGGCCCTCGACGGGCTGCGGGCCCTGGCGCGCGAGCGCGCCACGCGCGGGCCGACCGCCGTCCGGGTCCTGCGCATCCCCGCGGGGCTCCCCCGCGGCGGCCGCCCCCTCGTGGACCGCGACGGTCGCGTGCTGCTCACCAACGGCTCCGGCTACATCACCGGGCGCGGCACGATCGTGCCCGGCGACCAGCTGGTGGCCCTCAGGCCCGTCACCTTCAACGACTCGCGGCTCAAGCCCGGCAAGGTGAGTCTCTACCACGACGTCGGCGTGCCCCCGGTCTGGCGGCCCCTCGTCAACACCCTCGAGACGCTCCAGTACGGCCGGGGCTACTGGATCAACGTCACCGAGGGTCCGCCCCAGCCCGCCGGCGGCGCCCCGGCCGACCTCGCTGCGCTGCGCCCCAGCCTGGGCACGGCCGCCGCGACCGCGGCCGAGACGCTCCCGCCGCCGCCCGCCACCTTCTACGGGGCGGTGCCGCGCGTCGGGGCCACGGCGGCCCTCACGGTCGAGGCCAGGGTGGACGGGCAGGTCTGCGCCACGACGCGCACGGTGCCGCTGACCGCGACGAACCAGGCCGCCTTTGTGCTCCAGGTGCCCTCGGCAGCGGAGGTGGAGGGCTGCGGCGCCCGCGGCAAGCTGGTCACCTTCGTGGTCAGCGATGGCCGCGGCCCCCTGCTCACCGCCTACCGCCCCTGGAGCAACGGGCGCGTCCAGGCCGTCGGCTTCAACACCGTGTACCTCCCCTACGTCGCCCGCGGCGCCGCCGCGGGCCCCGACCTGGAGGTGCTCGCCGTCGAGGTGCGGCCCGCTCGGCCGGCGCGGGGCACCCCCGTGGAGGTCCGGGTGACGGTGCGCAACGCGGGCACGGCGGCGGTGGGGCGCTCGTTCTGGGTGGACCTGTACGTCAACCCCGAGGCGCCGCCCGCCCCGGCCAGCCGTGGCCCGAGCTGGGCGAGTTTGGGGCGGCCTGGCGCGTCTACGGGCTGCGCCCGGGCGAGCCAGGGTGCTGAGCTCGCTGGCGCCGAACGACCCGCTCAACCCGATGCGGAACTACTCGAACTTCCGGGGCTTTCCCGAGGCGGGAGCGTACACCCTGTACGCGCAGGCGGACACGTTCAGCCCCGAGGGCGTGGGGGAGCCGGGCGTTGGCGCCGTCGAGGAGGTGGACGAGGGCAACAACCGCCTCGGGCCGATCACGGTCGAGGTGCAGCCGTGAGC
>DAOLDO010000586.1:0-4612 GCA_035327325.1 Chloroflexaceae bacterium
CAGCTCTACACCCACGCCGCCGCCTTCTGCTGCCCCTCGGTCTACGAGCCCTTCGGCATTATCAACCTCGAGGCCATGGCCTGCGAGACCGCCGTGGTCGCCTCGGCCGTCGGCGGGATCAAGGAGGTGGTCGTCCCCGAGGAGACGGGCATCCTGGTCAATCTGCAGCTCAAGGAGGGCAGCTTCGACCCGGAGGACCCGGCGGCCTTCTCCGCCGGCCTGGCCGAGGGCCTCAACCGCGTCGCCCGCGACCCCGAGCTGCGCGAGCGCTTCGGCAAGGCCGGGCGCCGCCGCGTCGAGGATCACTTCAGCTGGGACGCGATCGCCCAGAAGACGGTCGAGCTGTACCGCTCCCTCGTGCGCTGAGGGCCGCAGGAGCCGTCCGCGCTCCGCCATCTGGAATCGCGGGGGTTGCCTCGCCCGCACAACCGGGTATAATCAAAACATACCCTGTGCGTCACTCCACTATCTGAAAGACGCCGCGAACAGAGCGGTTCGCCACACTATGTCTGTGTACCCAGCGTCAACTCAGCCCCGACCGGCCGCGCGCCCCCAGCGCGAGGTGATCGTCTCGCTGTGGCGCGGCCTCCAGATCCTCGAGCTGCTCGCCACCGCCCCCGAGGGCCTGCTGGCCAAGACGATCAGTGCCCGCAGCGGCCTCAACCTCAGCACTTGCTACCACCTGCTCAACACCCTGGTTGACGCCGGCTACGTGGCCAAGCTCGACGGCACGCAGCGCTTCGGGCTCACCGGCAAGGTCAGCTACCCGCGCCTCGCCGGCATCGAGGGCGCCCCGATCGTCGCCCTGCTGCTCCCCCACCTCCACGCCCTGCGCGACGAGACCCGCGAGGCCGCCTACCTCTCGATCCGCAGCGGCGACGAGCTGGCCATCGGCGCCATCGTGGACAGCCCCCAGACCCTCAGGGTGGCCATGCTCTACGTCGGCTACAGCGAGGCCAACCACGCCACCGCCCTCGGCAAGGCCATCCTCGCCCACCTCGACGACTACGACGTGACCGCCTACCTCGCGCGCCACGGCATGCCGGCCTTCACCCGCCACACGATCACCGGCTCGGCCGCCTTCAAGCGCGAGCTTGCCGCCGTGCGCGAGCGCGGCTACAGCCTCGACCTCGAGGAGTTGGCCGAGGGCGTCTGCTGCATCGGCGCCCCGATCTTCAACGCCACCGGCCGCGTGGTCGCCTCGCTCGGCATCCCGCTCCCCACCACGCGCTACCACCGCGGCGGCGCCGCCCTGGCCGAGCGGGTGCAGGCGGCGGCGGCCGCCGCGACCCGGGCCCTGGCCCTGGCCCAGTTCACGGGCGCGCCGCCCGAGCAGTAGGGCCACAGGAAAGCCCCTCGCCTCCTCCGGGCCGCGCGCTCGCGAGGCCGGCCTCGTCTACCCTGGACCAGCGAAAGGAGCACCCCGTGGAGCCGAGTGACGACCAGCTGCTCTGGATGTACGAGACCATGGCCCTGATCCGCCACTACGAGGAGACCATGGCGAAGGTCTACCTCGAGGGCAAGCTGCCGCCCCACATCCAGAAGGGCCTCGCCTTCGACATCGGCGGCGGCCCCGTGCCGGGCGAGATGCACCTGGCGGCGGGGCAGGAGCCCGTGGCCGTCGGCGTCTGCGCCCACCTGCGCAAGGAGGACACGGTGGTCGGCACCCACCGTCCCCACCACTTCGCCATCGCCAAGGGGGTGCCCCTCGACCCGATGACCGCCGAGATGTTCGGCAAGGCCACGGGCCTCGGCGCCGGCAAGGGCGGCCACATGCACCTTTTCGACACCGAGCACAAGTTCAGCTGCAGCGGCATCATCGGCGCCAGCCTGCCGCCCGCCTGCGGCGCCGCCCTGGCCGCGAAGATGCGCGGCAAGGACTGGGTGGCCGTGGCCTTCTTCGGCGACGGCGCCGCCAACCAGGGCTCCTTCCACGAGTCGCTCAACCTGGCCGCCCTCTGGAAGCTGCCCGTCGTCTTCGTCTGCGAGGACAACAAGTACGCCATCTCGGTCGAGAAGGGCGAGTCGACCGCCGTGCCCTGGAACGCCGACCGCGCCGCGGCCTACGGCATGCCCGGCGTGCTGGTGGAGCGCAACGACGCCCTCGAGGTCTTCCAGGCCGCCGGCGAGGCCGTGGCCCGCGCCCGCCGCGGCGAGGGCCCGACCCTGATCGAGGTCAAGACCGACCGCTACCTCGGCCACTTCCAGGGCGACCCCGAGCTCTACCGCCCCAAGGGCGAGACCGACGAGCTGCGCCGCAACGACCCCATCCCCCTGCTCGGCGGCCAGCTGCGCCGCCGCGGCCTGCTCGACGAGGCCGGCGAGGCCGCCGTGGCCGAGCGCGTGCGCGCCC
Organism: Chloroflexaceae bacterium; assembly: GCA_035327325.1. Classification (GTDB taxonomy): domain Bacteria; phylum Chloroflexota; class Chloroflexia; order Chloroflexales; family Chloroflexaceae; genus CAIWXH01. The sequence continues at coordinate 2,354 of DAOLDO010000586.1, forward strand.
GCGTGGACGCCGCCTTCGACTTCGCCCGCAGCAGCCCCTACCCCGAGCCCACCGACGCCCTGCGGCACGTGTTCGTCTAAGCGCAAGGAGGAGCACCGCCATGACCAGCGCCCGCAAGCTCACCATGGCCGCCGCGATCGCCGAGGCGATCGGCCAGGAGATGGAGGCCAGTCCCGAGGTCTTCGTCCTCGGCGAGGACGTGGCCAAGTACGGCGGCATCTTCGGCGCCACCCAGGGCCTGCTCGCCAGGTTCGGCAAGGAGCGCGTGATCGACACGCCGATCTCCGAGACCGCCTTTATCGGCGCGGCCATCGGCGCCGCCGCCGAGGGCATGCGCCCCATCGCCGAGCTGATGTTCGTGGACTTCTTCGGCGTGTGTATGGATATGATCTACAACCACATGGCGAAGAACACCTACATGTCCGGCGGCAACGTGCGCCTGCCCATGGTGCTCATGACCGCCATCGGCGGCGGCTACAACGACGCCGCCCAGCACTCCCAGTGCCTCTACGCCACCTTCGCCCACATGCCCGGCATCAAGGTGGTCGTGCCCTCCAACGCCTACGACGCCAAGGGCCTGATGATCGAGGCCATCCGTGACGACAACCCGGTGATGTTCTTCTTCCACAAGGGCATCATGGGTCTGCCCTGGATGGCCTTCTACGAGGGGAGCACCACCGAGGTCCCCGAGGCCCCCTACACCGTCCCCTTTGGCCAGGCCAACGTCGTGCGCGAGGGCCCCGACCTCACCATCGTCCCCATCAGCCAGATGGTGCAGAAGGCCGTGCTCGCCGCCGCCCGCCTCGCCGACGAGGGCATCAGCGCCGAGGTGATCGACCTGCGCACCCTGGTGCCCCTCGACCGCGAGACCGTGCTCGCCTCCGTCGGCAAGACGGGCCGCCTGCTGATCGCCGACGAGGACTACCTCAACTTCGGCCTCTCCGGCGAGATCGCCGCCCTGGTGGCCGAGCGCCTCGACACGATCGCCCTCAAGGCCCCCGTGCGCCGCCTCGGCGTGCCCGGCGTGCCAATCCCCTACAGCCGACCGCTCGAGCAGTTCGTCATCCCCCAGGTCGAGACGATCGCCCACGCCGCCCGGGAGCTTGTGCGCGCCGGCGCCCCGATTGGAGCCGCCGCATGACCCCGATCGTCCTGCCCGACGCCCTCTGGTCCGACGCGGACGCCGACACCGAAGCTCTGCTCCAGGAGTGGCATGTCGCCGTGGGCGACCGCGTGGTCGCCGGCCAGGTCCTCGCCGTCGTCGTCGTCGTCAAGGCGGGCGTGGACCTCGAGGCCCCCGCCGCCGGGCTCATCGCCGCCATCCACGTCCCCGCCGGCGAGACCTTCGCCCGCGGCGCGCCGCTCGCCACCCTGGCCCCGTGACCGCATCGCCGTCGCCAGCCGCTGGGTGGCACCATCCCGCCGTAGGGGCGCCCCGGCGTGGGCGTCCCTACCCCACCCGAGCGTAGGTGCGCCCCTACCCCACCCGCAGGACACCATCACCCCATGCGCGTCGGCATCATCGTCAACCCGTCCTCCGGGCGCGACATCAGGCGCCTACTCGCCCGGGCCTCGGTCTTCCCCACCGGCGAGAAGATCAACGTCGTGCTGCGCCTGCTCGCCTCCCTCGGCGCTCTCGGCGTCGGCGAGGCCCTGATCATGCCCGAGGGCGCCGGCATCGCCGCCGCCGTTGCCCGCGAGGCCGCCGCCGAGGGGCGACGGCGCGGGCGGCCCCTGCCCGACGTCCGTCCCCTCGCCATGGCCGTCACCGAGACCGCCGAGGACACGGCCCGCGCCGTCCGGCTGATGTGCGAGGCCGACGTCGGCGCCATCGCCATCCTCGGCGGCGACGGCACCCACCGTGTCGCCGCCGCTCACTGCGGCGACACGCCCCTGCTCGCCCTCTCCACCGGCACCAACAACGCCTTCCCCGAGCTGCGCGAGGCCACCACCGCCGGCCTGGCCATGGGCCTGGCCGTCGCCGGCGCCGTCCCGCCCGCCGTGGCCCTGCGCCGCAACAAGCTGCTCCGGGTGCGCTACGGCGAGCGCCACGAGCTGGCCCTGGTGGACGTCTGCGTGGCCCGCCAGCCCTTCCTGGGCGCCCGCGCCGTCTGGCAGCCCTCCGACCTCAGCCGACTCTTCGTCACCTTCGCCGAGCCGCGCGGCATCGGCCTCTCGGCCATCGCCGGCTGGTGCCTGCCCGTCGCCCGCGCCGAGCCCTGGGGCGCCCAGCTGGCCTTCGGGCCGGGCGGGCACGTC
>DAOLDO010000587.1:0-4605 GCA_035327325.1 Chloroflexaceae bacterium
CCAGCTCCGCAAGCCGGCCCAGCCCTACGGCCGCTGCGGCGCCTCGCCCGACGGCGACGACGCCCCCCAGCGCGACGTCGCCGCCATCTACGGCAACCTGCCCGAGCCCGAGCCCCCCGCCGAGGAGAGCCGCTCGGGCCCCTACTGGACGCGCCCCCTCGCCTGGGACGACCAGGGCCGCCTGGTCTACCTGACCACCCTCTGCGCCAGCGGCGCCGTGCAGGACTACCAGCTCTCGCGCTGGGCGGGCGCCGGGCGCAGCGAGCTGCTCGCCGCCGGGCAGACCCTCGGCGGCATCGGCCAGGCCGCCATGGTCGGCGGCTCGCTCGCCTACGTGCTGAACGAGAACCCGCCGGAGGGCCCCCGCGGCCCCATGGCCCTCAGCCCGCGCGGCCCCGTGGCCCTGTGGCTGTGGGACCTCGACGGCGGCGCCCGCGGCGCGCTGCTCACGGCCGAGCGCGGCCTTGGCGCCCTGGCGCCGTAGATCCCCGGCTCAGGCGGGGCGGGCTCATGGGTACGGACGCAGGGCGCTGCGTCCGTACGATTCTGCGCGCGGGCCTTGGCTGCCTCGAACTTATTAACGGAGCTTAAACCGGCCCTTAATAGCCAGTTAACCCGGCTTGTGCGATAATAGAGGGGCACACAGCAGCGACCTGTACCTACCATAGGCGCCCCGCCCGGCCCGCCAGCCCCTGAGATCCCGACCTCGGGGGGCTCTTTTGGTGTGCCATGCGACTGTTGCTGTGCGCCGCCGCACTGGCGCCGGGGGGCGCTGGTCATACCAGGGGAGAGAGCATGCGTTCCAACCACCTCGTCCTGATCGCCCTGATCCTGGCCTTCATCGTCGGGAGCCTCGGCCTGTTGCCCGCGGCGGCCCTGGCCACTGGGGGCCCGCCCGGCGTCACGTTCGCGGCCATCGGCACCTACAGCACCGGCCTGGGCGCGGCCTCGGCCGAGACCGTCGGCTTCGGCCGCGACCGCATGTATGTCACCAACGGCGCCGACAACAGCCTGGACGTAGTCGCTCTGCGCGACGCGTCCGCGCCGACGCTGCTCAAGCGCATTGATCTGAGCCCCTACGGCGCCGGGCCCAACAGCGTGGCCGTGCGCGGCGACCTGGTGGCCGTTGCCGTCGAGGCGAGCCCGAAGACCGACCCGGGCAAGGTGCTGCTCTTCGACGGCGAGGGGCGCCTGCTCAGCCAGCACACCGTGGGCGCGCTGCCCGACATGCTCACCTTCTCGCCCAACGGCCAGTTTCTGCTGGTGGCCAATGAGGGTGAGCCGAGCGACGACTACAGCGTGGACCCCGAGGGCTCGGTGAGCATCCTGCCGGTCAGGCAGGGCGGCGGTCGCTCGCCCCAGGCCGCCATCAGGACGGCCACCTTCCACGCGTTCGAGCGGGGCGGCCCCCGCGAAGGCGACATTGACCCGCGCGTGCGCATCTTCGGCCCCACCGCCGGGCAGGAGAACCCCCGGCGCATCTCGCAGAACCTCGAGCCCGAATACATCACCTTCTCGCCCGACGGCCGCTTCGCCTACGTCACGCTCCAGGAGGCCAACGCCCTCGGCGTGATTGACATGCGCTCGGAGGCCTTCGTCAAGATCCTCTACCTGGGCGAGAAGGACCACAGCCTGCCCGGCAACGGCCTCGACGCCAGCGACCGCGACAACACGATCAACATCACCAACTGGCCCGTGTCCGGCCTCTACCAGCCCGACGCCATCGCCAGCTTCAGGGCCAGGGGCCAGATCTACCTGATCACGGCCAACGAGGGCGACGCCAGGGTCTACCCGCCGGCCGACATCCCCGGCGGCCCCAGCGAGGGCAGCATCTTCAACGAGGAGGTGCGGGTCGGCAGCGGCAGCTACCAGCTCGACCCGGCCGTCTTCCCCAACGCCGCCGAGCTGAAGAACAACGCCAACCTGGGCCGCCTGACCGTCAGCAGGGCCAGCGGCGACGAGAACGGCGACGGCCTGTACGAGCGCATCGTCGCATTCGGCGCCCGCTCGTTCAGCATCTGGACCGACGGCGGCGAGCTGGTCTACGACAGCGGCGACCAGCTCGAGCGGATCACCGCCCAGGTCTACCCGGGCAACTTCAACGCCTCGAACACCAACAACAACTTCGACGACCGCAGCGACAATAAGGGCCCCGAGCCAGAGGCGGTGGCCGTGGGCCAGATCGGCAGCCGCACCTACGCCTTCGTCGGCCTCGAGCGCGTCGGCGGCGTGATGATCTTCGACGTCACGACGCCAACGGCGCCCGCCTTCGTGCAGTATGTCAACAACCGCAACTTCGCCCAGACCCCGCCCGGCCCCGACAGCGGCGCCGAGGTGATCGTCTTCATCCCGGCCAACGAGAGCGCGAGCAAGCGGGCCCGCTTCCTGGTCGCCAACGAGGTCAGCGGCACGGTCACAATCTACGAGGCCGGCGCCCCGAGCGAGGCCACCACGCTCTCGCTGCTGCACAACTCGGACGGCGAGTCGTCGCTGCTGCCCGGCACCGCGGGGGCGCTCACGGCCGGCAGCGCCGCCGCCTTTAAGAGCGTGCTGGATCGCGAGATCCGCGCGGCCCGCGGCCTGGGCCACAGCGTGATGACGGTCTACGCCGGCGACTCCTTCCTCGCCAGCGCGACCCTGGCCTGCTCGCTGCCGCCCAACCCGGCCACCACGCCGGTCTACGACGCCGTCGCGCAGCGCCAGATGGCCTACGACGCCCACGTCTTCGGCAACCACGAGTTCGACTTCTCGCCCGACTTCCTCGAGCGCTTCATCCGGAGCTTCGCCGTCAACGGCCGGCTGAGCCAGCCCTTCCTCAGCGCCAACCTCGACTTCGGCGCCGAGCCCGGCTTCGCCGACCTGATCGACGGCGACGGCATCATCGTCGGCCAAAGCACCGACGGCCGCGTGGTCTCGCGCTCGGCCCTGCTCACCGACCCGACCACCGCCCAGCGCTTCGGCGTGGTCGGCGCCACCACGCCCCAGCTGCCCACGATCTCGTCGCCGCGCAACGTGGCGATCGCGCCCGACGTCGCGAGCACCGCCAGGGTGGTCCAGGCCGAGATCGACCGGCTGCTCGGCCTGGGCGTGCGCAAGATCCTCTTCGTCAGCCACCTGCAGAGCGTGGCCAACGACCGCGAGCTGATCGGGCTGCTGCGGCACGTTGACATCGCCGTGGCCGGCGGCGGCGACGACCTGCTCAACAGCCCCGCCATCCCCGACAGCCACGAGTTCCTGCCCGGCGACACGCCGCTCGACCCCGCCAGCCCGAACAACCAGTACCCGGCGCCCACGCCCGACGCCGACGGCCGCACGGTGTACCTGGTGACCACGGGCGGCAACTATCGCTACCTCGGCCGCGTAGACGCCACCTTCGACGCGGCCGGCGAGGTCGCGAGCATCAACGTGGACACCAGCTTCGCGCGCCGCGTGGTGGTCAGCAACGGCGCCTCGGCGGCCGCCGGCATCGCCGACGCCGTCACGCCCGACGCGGGCATCGTGGCCTCGGTCAACACCCCCGTAAGCGCCTGCCTCGCCGCCCTGGCCAACCCGATCGCCCGCACCGAGGTGCCGCTGAACGCGGCCCGCGGCACCTTCTCGGGCGGCGTCACCACGGTGCGCGGCGTGCGCAGCTTCGAGACCAACAGCGGCAACCTGGTCGCCGACGGCTTCGTGGCCGCCTACGACCGCTACGCGCCCTCGTTCGGCCTGCCGCCGCGCGGCCCGGGCAACCTGGTGATCGCCGTGCAGAACGGCGGCGGCATCAGGCAGACCGGCACCACCGCCGGGGGCATCCTGCCGCCCGCCCGCGTCCCCGTGCCCGGCCCGCTCACCCGCCAGAACACCCTCGACCTGCTGGCCTTCCTCACCAACGTCACCACCGTAGTCAGCGGCGTCACCCCGGCCGAGCTGAAGGAGATCCTCGAGCACTCGGTCTCGAGCGTCGGCGGCGGCCAGTTCCTCCAGGTCTCGGGTATCGAGCTGACGGTGGACCTGACCCGGCAGGCCCAGGTGACCAGCCTGCCGCCGGCGGGCGAGCTCGTGGGCGCGATCACCACGCCGGGCGACCGTGTGCGGCGGGTGGTCTATACTGCGGGCACCGCCGACCCGACCGACGACGTACTGCTGATCGACAACGGCGCCCCCGTCGCCGGCGCGCCCGCGCTGCGCATCGTCACCAACAGCTTCACCGCCGACGGCGGCGACAACTACCCGACCCTGCGGGCGATCGCCGGCAAGGTGCTGCTGCCCGCCACCTACGAGCAGGCCCTGGTCGAGTACCTGCTCAGCCTGCCGACCGAGGAGGGCCTGCCCACCGTCCAGGGGGACGACCCGCGCTACGCCGCGGACGTCAACCAGCGCATCCTCGGCATCCCGAGCGCGCCGTAGGCCCGTCCGACGGGCGACAAAAAGGGCGTGGGGAGAGCGACTCTCCCCACGCCCCTTTGCGCCCTGGCCCTATTGGTGGAAGGTAAGCACCACTCGGCCGAACTGGACCCTGGCCCCGTCGGGGAGGGGCGTGGCGACGTTGGGCTCGAGGCGGCTGCCGTTGAGGCGGGTGTAGTTGGTGCTGTTGAGGTCGGTGATCGTCCACTGGCCGCCGCT
>DAOLDO010000588.1:0-4588 GCA_035327325.1 Chloroflexaceae bacterium
GCGCTCCCCCGCGGCCGCCCGGAGGGCCCTGGCCGCCGCCAGGTGGGCCGCGGCCCTGACCACGCCCCAGCTGCCCCAGCTGCCGCCGATCTCGCGGTCCACCTGCTCGTCGAGGGCGGCCAGGGCCGCGGCGAGGGCGGGCAGCTCGGCGGGCGCGGCCTCGCCGAAGGCCTCGACCCGCTCGTCGGGGTCCTGCACGATCAGCTCGCCGCCCAGCTCGTCGAGCAGGAAGGCGAAGGTGTAGAAGGCGTCGAGGCCGGGGGGCGTCTCGGGGGCCCTGTAGGCGATCACGGCCAGGAGCCGGCGCACGGCCACGGCGAGGCTCGTCTCCTCGGCCACCTCGCGCAAGAGGGCCGCCTCGATCGGCTCGCCGTGGCCGATGCCCCCTGTCGGCAGGCGCATCACGCCGGCGGGGTAGAAGGTCTTGCGCACGGTGAGCAGTCGCCCCGAGGGCCGCCTGATCACCATGCAGACCTCGCCGACCCGGTCGCGCTGGCTCACCGGGTTGAACACCCCGTCGGGGATGGCGGCCTCGACCAGGGCGGGCGGGCCGTAGCGCTCGGCCAGGGCCGCCAGCTCGGCGGCGAGGGGCGCGGGCAGGTGCATCGGGGCTCCGCGGGTGTATGGGTGGGGCTAAACGCTAACGGTAGAATACCACGGGTCGCCCGCCCGGGGCAAGGCTGTACCCGCCCGGCCACGGCGCGGCCACTTGACACAACTGGCGGCCTATAGGATAAGTACCTGGGCCCTCAGCGTTGTCAGGGCGCCCCGGCGTGGGGCCGCGCCGGGGCGCCCAAACGCGAGCACCAGGAGTCTCCGATGGAGCCAAGCGCCCCGCCGCCGATCGAGACGGCGCTGACCATCCCCGCCCGCGACGGCTACCCGCTCGACGCGCTGCTGCTGGCGCCCGACGGGCCGCCCCGCGGCGCCCTCGTGGTCAACGGCGCCACGGGCGTGCCGAAGGCGTTCTACCGGCGCTTCGCCCGCCACGCCGCCGAGCGCGGCTACGCCGCTCTGCTCTACGACTACCGCGGGGTCGCCGGCTCGCGCCCCGCGAGGCTGCGCGGCTTCGGGGCGACCATGCGCGACTGGGGCGAGCAGGACATGCCTGGCGCCCTCGCCTGGCTCCACGGGCGCTACGCGGGCCTGCCCATCTACGCCGTGGGCCACAGCGTCGGCGGGCAGCTGCTCGGGCTGATGCCCAACCACGAGCTGCTGAGCGCCGCGGTCATGGTCACCGTCTCGACGGGACACTGGCGCGGCATGCCGCCCGGCTTCAGCCTGTACACCCTGGCGATGCTGCGGCTGGTCTTCCCGCTCGCGATCGGCGCCTGGGGCTACCTGCCGGCGAAGCTTATGGGCATGGGCGAGGACCTGCCGGCGGGCGTGGCCCGCGAGTGGGCGGCCTGGTGCCTGCACCCGCGCTACCTGGCCGGCTTCTACGGGCGGACGGTCCGCGCGCACCACTACGACCAGTTCCGAGCGCCGCTGCTCTGGCTCACCTTCGGCGACGACCCGATCGCCACGCCGCGCAACGTGCCCGCGATGCAGCGCTTCTACGGCGCGGCGGCGATCGAGGACCGCCTGGTCCGCCCGGCGGACGTCGGCCTGCCCGCCATCGGGCACCTCGGCTTCTTCCGCGAGCAGGGGCGCGCCCGGCTCTGGCCCGACGCCCTGGCCTGGCTCGCGGCGCGGGCGACCCGGGGCGCCCCGGCGATTGACGCGTCTGCCGAAAGCGTGTAGAATAGATGTGCGCCCCGGCTGGCGCTTCTACCCTGACCGAGCGGCTAAGGGCCGTGTGCTCTCCACAGGCATGCGATGGCCACGCTTCCAATAGGACAGCTCCTCGACCAGATAGACCTCGTGCGGCTGCGCCTCGCCCGCGATGAGGCCGCCCGTTCCTCCCTGGGTCAGGTCTTCACCCCAGCCCCGCTCGCCCGGCTGATGGCCGGGCTGATCGAGCATCCAAAGGCCCAGGTAGCGCTGCTCGACCCGGGCGCAGGGATCGGGATGCTGAGCGCCGCGGCGGTGGTCGCCCTCTGCGAGCTGCCTGAGCCGCCGGCATCGATCGCAGTGACCGCATGTGAAGTTGATCGGCGGCTGCTCCCGCACCTTGCCAACACTCTCGCCAGCTGCGCCGAGCTCTGCGCCTCAGCCGGGGTCTCCTTCAGCTCTACAATCATCGCCGATGACTTTCTGACCTACGCCGCGTCGCAGCTCGAGCCAATCTTTGCCCAGGGCGGCGAGAGCTTCGACCTGGCGATGCTCAACCCGCCATATCGCAAGATCCAGACGGCCTCCCGCGAGCGTCGCCTGCTGAGCCGCTTTGGCATCGAGGTCTCCAACCTGTACGCCGGCTTCGTCGCCCTGACGGTGAAGCTGCTGCGGCCTGGCGGCGAGCTTGTGGCGATCACGCCGCGCAGCTTCTGCAACGGCCCCTACTTTCGTCCATTCCGCGAACTCCTCCTGTCCCACGTCTCCCTGCGCAGCTTCCACCTCTTCGACACCCGCGAGCAAGCCTTCCGGGACGACGAGGTGCTGCAGGAGACCGTGATCACGTCCGCTGTGGCGCGGGCTTCGCAGCAGCCCACGGTCAAGATCGTGACCGCCCACAGCCCCGAGGACGAGCTGCCGACCGTCCAGGAGCTCGCCTTTGAGCAAGTGGTCCACCCTCACGACCGGGAGCGCTTCTTTCACCTGGTGACGAACGGCGCCGACCAGGCCGTCGCGGCGCAGATGCGGGGGTTCACAGCCAGCCTCTTCGACCTCGGGATCACCGTCTCCACGGGGCGCGTCGTGGACTTCCGCGCCAGGGCCCACCTGAGGCGAGATCCCGGGGACAGTACTGTTGCCCTGATCTACCCGACGCACTGCGAGCGTGGCCGCGTCGTCTGGCCGAAGGTTGGCAAGAAGCCGAACGCCCTGGCCCTCGACAACGCGACCCGCGAGCTGCTCGTCCCGAATGAGACGTACGTTCTGGTCAAGCGCTTCTCCTCCAAGGAGGAGCGCCGCCGCGTCGTCGCTACCCTGTTCACGCCCGAAAGCGTCCCCGGCGATCGGGTCGCCTTCGAGAATCACCTGAACTACTTCCATAGACAAGGGCGGGGGCTCGATCCCGACCTGGCCCGCGGCCTCGCCGCGTACCTCAACTCGACGCTCGTTGATGCCGCATTTCGCCAGTTCAATGGCCACACCCAGGTCAACGCAACGGATCTGCGCAGCCTGCGTTACCCCGGCGCCGCCCAGCTCATCGCTCTCGGCAGGCGTGCCCCCCCCGACGCCGAGCAGAGGGTTATTGACGCCGCACTAGCCCATGAGGTTCTTGGCATGAGTGAGCAGGCCGACCCCACCCAGATCCAGCGGCGCATCGGCGAGGCCCTGAGCATCCTGAAGCTCCTCGGCCTCCCTCGCGGTCAGCAGAACGAGCGTTCAGCCCTGACCTTGCTCGCGCTTCTTCAGCTAACACCCCTGACGCCGTGGAGTGAAGCGCAGGCGCCTCTGTGCGGCATCACGCCGATGATGGCGTTTTTCGAGGCCCACTACGGCCGGACCTATGCGCCCAACACGCGCGAGACGGTGCGCCGCCAGACGGTGCACCAGTTCCTTGAAGCGGGCTTCGTGCTGGCTAATCCGGACCAGCCCGACCGGCCGGTTAACTCGCCGAAGGCCGTCTACCAGATCGAGCCGTCGCTGCTGGCCGTCCTCCAGACCTACGGGTCGGAGGCGTGGGCCGGGCGTCTCCACACGTACCTCAGCTCGATCCAGACGCTGAAGGAGCGCTACGCGCGCGAGCGGAGCGAGCGCATGCTCCCGGTTCAGCTGGCCGAGGAGCAGACGCTCTACCTGACCCCGGGCGGCCAGAACGAGCTGGTCAAGCAAGTCCTCGAGGCGTTCCGCCCGCGGTTTGTTCCCCAGGGGGAGGTACTGTACGTCGGGGACGCCGGCAAGAAGTTCGCGCTCTTCAAGCGCGACGAGCTGGCGGAGCTCGGCGTCGAGCTCGACGAGCACGGCAAGATGCCCGATGTGCTTAGCTTCGACCGGGCCCGTCGCTGGCTCTTTCTGGTCGAGGCCGTCACCTCCCACGGCCCGATTGACGGGAAGCGCCACGACGAGCTGCGCCGTCTCTTTGCCGGCGCGCAGGCGGGCCTGGTCTACGTGACGGCGTTCCTGGAGCGCAAGGCGCTTCAGAAGGAGCTCGCCAACATCTCCTGGGAGACGGAGGTCTGGATCGCCGAGGCGCCGTCCCACCTCATCCACTTCGACGGCGAGCGCTTCCTGGGCCGTACCAGGCGGACTAGAACCAGAACCTCGTAGATCAACCATGCGCGGCGCGAGCAAGGCCGAACAGACGCAGAGACTTTGCGGCCTTACGTCTTAGCGTGAGCTCTATGGGCCAGCTGTTGGCCCCCTACAGCGCCCCCACCCGCTCCAGCAGCGGGCGCAGCGGCTCGGGGGCGACCCGCGCCAGCTCCTGCGCGGGGTGGTGGCTGTCGCTGCCCCCCGAGACGAGCAGCCCGTACTTGGCCGCCAGGGCGCCGTAGAGCGCCACCTGCTCGGCGCTGTGGCTCGGGTAGTACACCTCGACCCC
>DAOLDO010000589.1:0-4587 GCA_035327325.1 Chloroflexaceae bacterium
ACCGAGGCGATCGTCACGCCCTCCTCCTCGATCGCGGCCAGGGCCGCGTGCGGGTCGAAGCGCTCGTGCAGCACCACGGGGATGCCGTAGATCGCGCCGCGCAGCAGGATGGCCAGCCCGCCGACGTGGAACAGGGGCAGCGCGGCCAGCCAGAGGTCGTCCTCGCGCAGGCCCAGGTTCAGCGCCGAGGCCGTGGCACTCCACCAGTGGTTGCCGGCCGTCAGCACGGCGCCCTTGGGCCGCCCCGTCGTGCCCGAGGTGTAGATGATCGTGTGCGGCGCGTCCAGGGGGAAGGATGCAGGATGAGGGGTGAAGGACGAAGCGGGGGCGGCCAGGTCCTCCAGGGACGCCTTCCGGGGGACGGCGAGCCCGCTTGCGACCTCGACGTGGGCCTCGTCGTAGAGCAGGAGCGACGCCCCCGAGTCGGCCAGCTGCCAGGCCAGCTCGGCGGGGGCCAGGCGCGTGTTGAGCGGGACGAGCACGGCGCCGGCGCGGGGCGCGGCGTGGACGGCGGCGGCGTAGGGCGCGCCGTTGCGGGCGAGGATGGCCACCCGCTCGCCCGGGGCGACGCCCAGGCCGGCGAGGCGGGCGGCGGCCGCGGCGGCCCAGGCGTGCAACTCGGCGAACGACCAGCGCCCGCCCTCCGCGATCAGGGCCGGGCGCTGGGGGTGCAGGGCGGCCCGCCGCGCGAGCCAGTCGGGGATCGTCTGTGGCATAGCGGGGAGATTATAGCAGCCCCGGCCGGCCCCATGGTCGCGCTCCGCGTGTTCGTAGCAGTGCTATAATAAAACTTGTGCGTTCAATCACTTTACGCTACAGTAAAGACAAAGCCTGCTCAATCCCTGTGCAAATGCCGCAGGAGGATCAATGTCAGCACCCCGGCGCCCCAAAGAGAGGCTGAACGGCCTCTGGCTCTCGGACGTCTCGATCCGCCAGCCGGTCTTCATCACCATGGTGATGCTGGCGATCATCACCTTCGGCATCCTCTCCTTCCGCAGCACGCCGGTCAACCTGCTGCCCGACATTGACATCCCGGTGATGTCGGTAGCCGTCGCCTACCCCGGCGCCGGCCCCGAGAGCGTGGCCGACCAGGTCGTCCGCCCGATCGAGGACGCCGTCAACACCATCGCCGGCCTCGAGGACCTCACCTCGAACGCGAGCGAGGGGCTGGCGATCATCATCCTCGAGTTCGAGGCCGGCACCGACATCAACCGCGCCGACCAGGACGTGCGCGAGAAGGTCAACGCCGTCATCCCCAGCCTGCCCCGCGACGTGCGCCAGCCGGTCTTCCAGCGCTTCGACCCCAACCAGGACCCGATCATGTCGATCGCCGTGGCCGGCACGGCGGGCCAGTCGCCCCTCGAGCTGCGTCGCGCGATTGACGACGAGGTCGCCCCCCTGCTCCAGCGGGCCCAGGGCGTCGGCTCGATCAGCGTGGACGGCGGCGAGGTGCGCCAGATCAACGTCCTGATGGACCTGCAGAAGCTCCAGGCCTACGGCATCCTGCCGGTCCAGATCACGCGCTCGCTCCAGCAGGCCAACGCCAACCTGGGCCTCGGCACGATCACCCAGGGCGACCAGGAGATCAGCCTGCGCGCGCCCTCGCTGCTCCAGTCCTCCGACGACATCGCCCGCATCCAGATCACCGGCACGAGCTACCGCGTCGGCGACGTGGCCCGCGTCGAGGACGGCGTGGCCGAGGTCACCAGCTTCGACCGGCTCAACGCCGGCGACGCGATCATCCTCAGCGTGCGCAAGCAGTCGGGCACCAACACCGTGGCCGTCGCCCAGAATGTGCGCGCCGCCCTCGACGAGGTCTTCGCCGCCAGGCCCACCCTGACCTACACCATCCCCCGCGACGACTCCGAGACCGTGCAGAGCTCGGTCGCCTCCTCGCTCGAGGAGCTGGTCTTCGCCTCGATCGCCGCCTTCCTCGTGGTCTGGTTCTTCTTCCGCAACCTGCGCAGCACGATCATCACCATGATCGGCCTGCCTGTGATCCTGATCGGCACCTTCATCTTCATGCCCATCTTCGGGCTGTCAATCAACCTGATCACCCTGCTGGCCCTCTCGCTTTGCGTCGGCCTGGTGATTGACGACGCGATCGTGGTGCGCGAGAACATCTTCCGCCACATGGAGCGCGGCGAGAGCGCCCGCGTCGCCTCCTCGAAGGGCACATGGGAGGTCGGCCTCTCGGTCCTGGCCATGACCCTGACCATCGTGGCGGTCTTCGTGCCCGTCACCTTCGCCCAGGGCGTCGCCGGCATCGTCTTCAAATCCTTCGGCATCGTGATCGCCGTGGCCATCCTGCTCTCGCTGGTCGAGGCTTTCACCCTGGCCCCGATGATGTCGGCCAACGTCTTCCCCGGCGTCAAGCTGAAGGAGAAGCGGCACGCCGGCCCCCACCACGACGCCGTCGAGCTCCACAGGCTCGACCAGCTGGAGGGCGAGCACGTCGAGCGCGACGCCAGCCTGATCCACGAGGCCCAGGAGGACCCGGGACGCATGGGCCTGGCCTACGGCCGCCTGCTCGGCTGGACCCTGGCTTCGACCCGCAACCGCCTGATCGTGGTGGGCGTGGCCGTCGCGGTGCTGATCGCGAGCCTGGGCGTTGCCAGCACGCTCAAGTTCAGCTTCTTCCCCGAGCAGGACCCCCACGAGTTCCTGATGGGCTTCGAGGCGCCCCCCGGCACCGCCCTCGCCGAGACCAACCGCCTGGCCATGGAGGCCGAGCAGGTGCTCCTGGCCGACCCCGCCGTCGAGACGGTGATCGCCACCGTCGGCTTCACGGGCAACCCCGAGCGGGCCGAGTTCTTCGTCAAACTCGTCGGCCGCACCCCGACCATCCCCACCCAGGAGCGGCTGCGCGAGCAGCTCGGCTTCCTGCCGCGGCTCTCCTTCGCCCTGCCGAGCTTCCAGCCCACCAGCACCGGCATCGCCGGCCGCGAGCTGCTGATCAGCCTGCAGACCACGCGCCCCCTGAGCGAGATCGAGCCGGTGGTGCGGGCCGTGCAGGGCGAGCTGGCCCAGGTGCAGGGCCTGGTGGACATTGACACCAACTTCCAGACCGGCAAACCCGAGCTGCGCTTCATCGCCGACCCGGGCCGGATCGGCGAGCTGGGCGTCACCAACGACGACATCGCCAGCTCGGTCCGCGCCCTGATCAACGGCGAGCGGGCCACGGTGCTGCGCCAGAACGGCGTGGACACCGACGTGGTCGTGCGCCTCGAGGAGGAGGACCGCAGCGGCGTCGAGTCCCTCGGCGCGATCAGCATCCCCACCCGCGCCGGCACGGTGCCCCTCAGCGCCCTGGGCACGGTCGAGGTGGCCAGCAGCCCGGTGACCATCAGGCGCTTCGACCGGCTCAACCAGGTGCTGGTCGGCGCGAACCTCCAGGGGCGCAACCTGACCGAGGCTCAGCAGGAGGTGCAGCCGCGCCTCGACGCCCTGGGCATCCCCGGCGACGTGATCGTGAGCTACGTCGGCACCCTCCAGCAGACCACCGAGGGCTTCGACTCGCTCTACCTGGCCATGGCTCTCTCGGTGCTCTTCGTCTACATGGTGCTGGCCTCGCAGTTCGGCTCGTTCAGCCAGCCCCTGGTGATCATGATGGCGATGCCCTTCAGCTTCATCGGGGCCTTCCTGGCCCTGCGGGCGATCAACATTGATCTCGACATCACCGGCATGATCGGCCTGATCCTGCTCCTGGGCCTGGTGGTGAAAAACTCAATCCTGCTGGTGGACTTCACCAACAGGCTGCGCGAGCTGGGCCTGCACAAGCACGAGGCCCTGCGCCTGGCGGGCGCGATCCGCCTGCGCCCCATCCTGATGACCTCGCTCTCGCTGATCGCGGGCGCCCTGCCCACGGCTATCGGCTTCCACGTCCTGGCGACGGGCGAGGGCAGCGAGTTCCGCAAGGGGCTGGCCTGGGTGATCATCGGCGGCATGGCCACCTCGACCCTGCTGACCCTGCTGGTGGTGCCCACGGCCTACAGCCTGCTCGACTCGCTCACCACGCGTCTCGGGGCCCTGGCGCGCCGGCGCGTGCCCGCCGCCGCCCCGCCGGAGGAGGCCCCGGCCCCGCCGCCCCCGCCCGGTTCGGTGCCGAGCGCCTCGGAGCCCACCGCGGACTGACGGCCCGCGGCGGAGGTGGCGTGTGGTTTCTTACCACGAAGAGCACGAAGCAGCCGCATGTTGGAGAGACCCCGTGCCAATCCAGCTTGCTCGCGCCGCTCGCGTGGCTCAGACGAGCCGCAGAAGCAGAGCTTCTCACCGCCCTTCGCGCTCTTCGTGGCCTTCGTGGTCAAGAGTCGGTCGCCTGTGATCGCCAGGCAAGCCTGTATAAAGTAGACATAACTCAGGAGTCTTCTGTGCGCAAGCAGATCCTCGTCTCCCTCCTCGCCGCGGCGCTCGCGGGCTGCGCCACGACGGCCCAGCAGCAGCCCGCGCCGGCCGGCACGCCCGTGCCCACCATGGCCCTGCCCACCGCCGCGCCCATCGGCGGCGCGGGCGCGGCCCCCGCGGCGGCCGACGCGCCCGCGCCCGCCGGCCAGCCCGCGCTCGACCTCGGCGTCACGGCCTCGGGCG
>DAOLDO010000590.1:0-2529 GCA_035327325.1 Chloroflexaceae bacterium
GGCGGTCGAGGGCGGCCCGCAGCGGGTCGCGCTCGCGCTCGAGCTCGTGCAGGGTCGAGCGGCAGGCGTCGGCGCAGGCCGCGATGGCGCCGATCACCGCCGCGGGCAGGGCCGCCGTGCCGAGGTTGTCGTAGGCCAGTTCGCTCATGGGGGCCTTTGTACAGACGCGCGCCCGTATCTTAGCACACCCTTTCGGCCAGCGGCTACGTACCGCGATCCCGTACTTTCCCCGATGCCGCGGGGCGTCCCCTCCGCTATAGTGGCCTCAGCAAGGCGATGACGAACGACGAAGGAGGCCCCCGATGTACGGTCCCGATAGCTACCTCTACGAGACCAACCTGACCATGCTGGCGACCCTGACCGACGAGGAGCTGTCCGACGCCGAGCTGATCGCGCAGCTCGCCCCCGGCACGGCCGCCCTCAACGCCGTGGGCGCCTGGATGGCCGCCGCCCTGGGCCGGGGCCTCGCCGCCGTCGCCGAGTGGTTCGCGCCCCCCGTCGTGAGCGACGAGCAGGCCGCCGCCTACTGGGTCTACCCGCCGATCTGCTGAGCGCTGCTCCCACGACGTCGCCATCTGCCCGGCCCTAGACATGGTTCATTGTCGCTTTACCGTTTGGCGCCGCCGCAGACCTCACCCCCCGACCCCCGCTCCCTCAGCCCGCGACCCCGCGGGCTGAGGGAGCGGGGGAGCTGCACGCCAAAGGCGTTCCCGGCTCTGCCGGGTGCGCAGCGAGGCGGGGGTGAGGTCCGCGGCGATCATCAAGTGCAGCGGGCCCGTCTGAAGCCTTGTCTTAGGGCAGCCGGAAAAGCGCGGTGAGGAATGCCTCGACATCCTCGATCGCTCGCCGGTGGGCGACGGGGCTGTACCCGACCGAGACGCCGCGGCCGACACACGGCGCGACGAGCGTCGCCGGCTCGCCCGTCGCCGCGTCTACGATGACCCCGCCCTGCTCGACAAAGGCGCAGCTCCTGGGGGTCAGCGCGTTGGGGTCGCGAAACGTGCCGTTGTGGCCGTTGTCGAAGCCGTGCAGAGCGTCAGGGTAGACGCTGATGGCCGCGTCCAGCCCGGCCGCCCGCAGCCGCTCGACGTAGGCCCCGCACTGGCCGGGCGGCGTCCAGTCGTCCGCCGCGCCGTGGAAGATGCGGATCGGCGCGCCGGTGGTGCGCTCCTCCTCGGCGAGCTGGATGAAGCAGCCGGTGGGGTAGAAAGCCAGGTGGGCCGCGAACACGGCCTCGCCCGCGCCGTAGCGCTCGCGGAAGCGCTCCTGGCTCGACCAGAGAGCGGTCCGCCCGCCGAACGAGAAGCCGAGGATCGCGATCCGCGCGGGGTCAACCCGCGGGTGCGCCGCGAGCAGTTCGAGGGCACGGTACGCGTCGGTCAGCACGCTGGCGATGCTCAGGCTGCTCCGGCCCGTGCACATCTCGGCCACGCCGCGCCCGCCGAAGCTCTGCACCACGAGGGTCGCGGCGCCGAGGGCGTTGAGCCGCTCGGCCCAGCCGAGCTCTGTCGGGCTGACCCCCGAGCAGCCGTGCATGATCACGACGGCCGGCACGCGCCCCTCGCCGCGCGGCAGCGCGAGCACGCCCTCGACCGAGGTGGGCGCGCCGTCCTCAGCCGGGGGCAGCAAGGGCGTCCACAGGTTCCCCGGGAAGGTGAGGCTCTCGAATGAGACTGTCTCGCGCTCGGTCGGCACGCGGGCGAGCGGCGGCGGGCTCGGGGGTGACGGCGTGGCGGCCACGACGGGCGAGGGGGCGACGCGCGACGGCGTTGGCGGGGGCGGCGGCCCGGCGCAGGCCGCCATGGCCAGGGCCGCGATCATAGGCCAGAAGACGCTCGGTTGTGTTTTCGAGCGGTTCATAGTACGATCCAGAAAGGATGCGAGGGGCCGCCTGATTGTATGGCCGGCCCACGGCTCGGGTCAAGAGGCGGCTCATGCCGGTGCTCGTAGATGGCCATAACCTGATCGGCCAGCTGCCGGGCATCAGCCTCGACGAGCCCGACGACGAGGCGCGCCTGGTGATGCTGCTGCGCCGCTACGCCGCGCGCCGGCGCGGGCGCAGGGTCGTGGTGATCTTCGACGGCGGCGTCTACGGCCACCCCGGCAACCTCAACGGCTACGGGGTCGAGGCCCGCTTCGCCAGGGCGCCGGGCGACGCCGACGGCGAGCTGATCCGCCAGATCCGCGGGGTCAAGCGCCGCGACGAGTGGCTCGTGGTCAGCTCCGACCGCGCCGTGGCCGGCGAGGCCCGCGCCCGCGGCATCCCCGTGGTCAGCTCGCAGGAGTTCGCCCGCCGCCTCGCCGCCCTCGACATGCCCCGCGCCTCGCTCAACGCCAAGCGCAACGACCGCCCCCTCTCCAAGGCCGAGATCGAGGAGTGGATGCGCGTCTTCGGGCTCGAGGAGGGCGACGACGAGGAGTATTACTAGGGGAACCAGGTTCCCCCAGGCCCCCGCCCAGGGCGAGGGCAGCGCGGGGGCGAGGCTGCCTCGGGTCCCGCCCAGGGCGAGGGCAGCGCTGGGAAGCGGA
>DAOLDO010000590.1:2629-4584 GCA_035327325.1 Chloroflexaceae bacterium
GGAAGCGGACGAGATGGAGCCCCCGCCCAGGGCGAGGGCAGCGCGGGGGGCGAGGTTTCCCAGGCCCCGAGTGGACGAGGAGTACTTGTGAGCGCCGAGCGCCAGGTGGATCGCCCCCATGAGTGACTACGCGGCCCTGCGCGAGCAGAACCGGCGCTCGTGGAACGCCGTCGTGCCGGCCCACGCCAGCCACAGGCCCGGCCTGGCCGCCTTCCTGCGCGACGGCGGGCTGACCCTCTTCCCCGAGGAGCGCGAGCTGCTCGGCGAGGTCGCCGGCCTCCCCCTGCTCCACCTGATGTGCAACAGCGGCCAGGACACCCTCAGCCTGGCCCGCCTCGGCGCCGTCGCCACCGGGGTTGACCTGAGCGACGCGGCGGTGGGGCTCGCCCGCGAGCTCGGCGCGGCGAGCGGCCTCGCGGCGCGCTTCGTCTGCGCCGACGTCTACGACTACCTGGAATCGGCCAGGGGCGCCGGCTTCGCCCGGATCTACTGCGGCTACGGCGCGATCTGCTGGCTCCATGACCTGGGGGCCTTCGCCAGGGGCGTGGCCGCGGCCCTCGCGCCCGGCGGACGCTTCGCCCTGGTCGAGTTCCACCCGGCCTCGAATATGTTCGACGCCACTTGGCGCCTGGCCCACCCCTACCCGGCCGGCGGGGCCCGCCTCACCCTCGACGGCGTGGCCGACTACGTGGGCGCCGCCGGGGGCGGCCTCTCGCCCGGCGGCTTCGCCGATGGCGTGGGCGACTTCGCCAACCCCCACCCCTGCCACCTCTTCCGCTGGGGTGTCGGCGAGGTGGCCAGCGCCCTCGCCGAGGCCGGGCTCACCCTCGCGGCCCTGCGCGAGTACCCCTTCGTCAACGGCGAGCGCCCCTTCGAGCGTATGCGCCCCGGTCCGGGCGGTCGCTGGCTCCCGCCCGACGACGTCCCACCCATTCCCCTGATGTACGGCCTCGCGGCCGAGCTGAGAGCGGGGGGACCAGGCTCCCCCGCGCCCCCGCTCTCGGGCTGAGGGAGGCGGCGGGGCGTGCGGCCCTCGCTCCCGCTGAGGAGGATGAGGATCCGTTCCTGAGCTTGAGGTAGGTTATGAGCAGCGACCGCATCATCCTTGAGGACATGATCTTCTTCGGCTACCACGGCACGCGCCCGGAGGAGAATACGCTCGGCCAGCGCTTCGTGGTGGACGTGGCCCTGCACCTCGACCTGCGGGCGGCGGGCGAGGCCGACGACCTGGCGGCCACGGTGGACTACAGCGCCGTCCACGCCAGGGCTCGCGCCATCGTCGAGGGCCCGCCCCTCAGGCTGACCGAGGCCGTGGCCGAGCGCATCGCCGCCGCCGTCCTTGCCGAGCACCCCGCGGTCGAGGCGGTCGAGGTGCGCGTGCGCAAGCCCAGCGTGCGCCTGGACGACACCGTGCTCGCCGGCTCGGTGGTCCAGATCCTCCGCCGCCGATGAGCCCGCGCCCCGCCGTCACGATCAGCTACGCCCAGACCCTCGACGGGCGCCTGGCCACGCGCTCAGGCAGCTCGCAGTGGATCGGCGGCCCCGAGTCGCTGCGCTTCGCCCACGAGCTGCGGGCCGGCCACGCGGCGATCATGGTCGGCGTCGGCACGGTGCTCGCCGACGATCCGCGCCTCACCGTGCGCCTGGTGCCGGGCCCCGACCCCCTGCGCGTGGTCGTGGACGGCGAGCTGCGCACGCCCCTCGGCGCCGCCGTGCTGCGCGACGGCGCGGCCCGCGGCACGCTCGTCGCTTGCCGTGAGGGCGCCGACCCGGGCCGCCGCGCCTCCATCGCGGCCCTCGGCGCCGAGGTGCTGCCCCTGCCCGCCGGCCCCGGCGGGGTTGACCTCGCCGCCCTGCTCGCCCGCCTCGCCGCCCGCGGCGTCCCCTCGCTCATGGTCGAGGGCGGCGCCCGCCTGATCACAAGCCTGCTCCGTGGCCGCCTCGCCGACCGGCTC
>DAOLDO010000591.1:0-1485 GCA_035327325.1 Chloroflexaceae bacterium
CGCGCGGCCCCTGGGGTGGCGGGCCAGAACGCCCGCGCCCCTGCGGGAGTGGGCCGAGGGCCTCGACGAGCCGCTGCGCGAGGAGGCCCTGCGTCTGATCGAGGGGCCGGCCTACGGCCCCGAGGACTTCCGCTACAGGCAGGAGGCCGAGCACTGCGCCCGCAACTTGCGCGCCGATCAGGCCCGCCGCCTGCAGCGCCGCCTGCTTCTGCGCCTCGCCGACGACGCCGACGGCGACCACGCCGAGACCCTGGCCCGCCTGCACACGCTCACCGAGTTCATCGCCGCCGTCACCACCCCGCGCCGCAGCAGCACCTTCCCCGACCTGCGCGACGTGCTGGGCCGGGAGTAGGCCCCGGGCCGCCGGCCACGGCCTACCCCAGCCAGGCCGCGATGCGCCTCGCGGCGGCCCAGCCGCTCTCGACGGCGAGGTGGACGCGACCCAGGCCGGCCTCGAGGTCGCCGGCGACGAAGATGCCGTCGCGGCCCTCCACGGCCGCGGGCCCGCAGGGCGCGTCGCAGAGGGCGTAGCGCCAGCGGTGGACATCGGCCCACAGGGGCTCGCCCAGCTCCTCGCCGACGAGGGCGGCGACGAGGGCGTGGACCTCGGCGATGGCCGCGGGCAGGGGCGCGCTCTGGCCATAGGTGCCCTTCGGCAGCTCGTCCCAGCGGGCCAGGCTCCAGGCTGGCCCCATCTGGGCCAGCATGAGGGCGTGGCCGGCGGGGGCGCGGCCGGGCTTGGCGTGCTCGCAGGCCAGCCAGGCGACCGGGTGGCGGCGGTCAACGTCGAGCAGGGCGTACCAGGGCAGCTCGGGGCGGCGCCCGTAGGCCAGGGCGATGGAGAGGCAGGGCCTGTAGCGGGCGGGGGCCAGGGCGTCCACCAGCTCGGCGCGGGCGGCGGGGTCGAGCTCGCCGGACGCGAGGATGGCGGCGGCCTGGGGGGCGGGGGCGGTGAGCAGGACCGCCTGGTAGGGGCCCGAGCCCTCGCCGCCGGCGTCCACCAGCTCGTAGCCGAGGCCGGCGGGCCGCAGGGCGGCCACGGCGGTCTCGAGGTGGAGGTTGAGGCCGCGGGCCATGTGCTTGGCGAGGGCGGTGTTGCCGGCGGGCCAGACCCACTTGGGCTCGGCGTTGAAGGCCGGGTCGCCCGGGCTGACCACGCCCGCCGCGTCGAAGATCCAGACGGGGGCGGCGAGGTCGTGGGCGCCGCCGGCCGCCTCGACCAGGGCGCGCAGGGGTCCGGTGGGGGCCTTGACGACCTGGGCGCCGTGGTCAACCGCGAAGCCGGCGACGCGCCTGGTGGCCACGCGCCCGCCGACGCCGCGGCTCTTCTCGAAGACCGTCACGCCGTGGCCGGCGCGGGCCAGCTCGTCCGCAGCCGCCAGGCCCGCCATCCCCGCGCCGACAATCGCTACCTGGGCCATGTGCTCGCTCCGCTCGCTTGGGTGACGCTCGCTGCCGCTCGCTTGGGTGACGCTCGCTGCCGCT
>DAOLDO010000591.1:1585-4557 GCA_035327325.1 Chloroflexaceae bacterium
TCGCTGCCGCTCGCTTGGGTGACGCTCGCTGCCGCTCGCTTGGGTGACGCTCGCTCCGGTGAGGCTCGCTGCGCTCGCTAGGGTGAGAGCTGTGAGTGTCGCCACGTTCCGATCACCCCCGCGAGCGAGCGCAGCGAGCCGAGCGTTCACCCCGGCCAGGCGAAGCCGAGCGTCACCCCGGCGAGCGAGCGGAGCGAGCCGAGCGTCACCCCCGCGAGCGAGCGCAGCGAGCCGAGCTACAGCCCCTCGGCGATCATCCCCTCGAGCTCGCGGGCGTCGTCGGGGCCGTAGGGGCCGATCACGGCCAGGTGGAGGGCGTCGCCGCGCATCAGACGGCGGGCCACGCGCTGCACGTCCTCGGCGGTGACGGCCTCGACCTCGGCGACGACCTGCTCGACGGGCACCACCTGGCCGTAGCGCAGCTGGTGGGCCCCGTTGCGCGAGGCGACCGACCAGGTGTCCTCGAGGGAGAGCAGCAGGCCGCCCTTGACCTGCTCCTTGACCATGGCCAGCTCCTCGGCGGTGACGCCGCCGCGGGCCAGGTCGCGCAGGGTCTCGAGGCTGAGGGCCACGGCGTCGCGCAGGGCCTCGGGGTCAACGCTGCCGTAGACCACCCACATCCCGGTGTCGGAAAGGTCGTTGTGGTAGGAGCCCACGTGATAGGCCAGGCCGTGCTCCTCGCGCAGGAGCTGGAAGAGGCGCGAGGACATGCCGCCGCCGAGGATCGAGTCGAGGACCTGGAGCGGTCGGCGGTCGCGGTCGCCGTAGGCGAGGCCGGGGAGGCCCAGGCAGAAGTTGCCCTGCTCGGTGTCGCGGGCGAGCAGAGTGAGGCGCGGCCCGGGGGTGGGCCGGGGGCGCGGCTGGGGCGCTGTGGGCTCGCCGGCGGGCAGGGCCGCGAAGGCCGCGGACACGGCCGCGCAGGCCTCCTCGGCGCCGATGTTGCCGGCCACGGAGATTACGGTGTTGGCCCGGTTGTAGTGGCGTCGCCAGAACTCGGTCAGGTCGGCCCGGCCGAGGCCCGCGACCGTCTCGATCGTGCCGGCGATGTCGCGACCGAGGGGGCTCTCGGCCCACATCGTCTGCTGGAGCAGCTCGTGGACCCAGTCGCCGGGGGCATCCTGGAGGCCGCGCAGCTCCTCGATGATCACCCGGCGCTCCTTCTCGAGCTCGTGCAGGTCGAAGAGGGGGCGCTGCACCATCTCGGCGAGCACGTCAACCGCCCGGTCGAAGTGGATGGTGGCCACCTTGGCGTAGTAGACCGTCGACTCGTAGGCGGTCGAGGCGTTGAGCATCCCGCCGACGCCCTCCACGGCCTGCGAGATCAGGCGCGGCGTCGGGTAGCGGCGCGTGCCCTTGAAGAGCATATGCTCGATGAAGTGGGCCGCCCCGCCGCGGGCGGACGGCTCGTGGCGGGCCCCGGCGGCCAGGAAGCAGCCGATCGAGACCGAGTAGGTGTGGGGCAGCTCTTCGACGAGGACGCGAAGCCCCCCTGGGGCGGTGAACAGCTCTGGCATGTTGAGAAGGATAACATATTCTTGGCCGGCGCGGGGCCGACCGCCGGCGCGGCACGCAGCTTGCATAAGCTCCCCCGTCCTTGCGGCAAGGGGGCACCTATGAGCGTGTGGCTCTGGTTTCTGATCGTCGGCGCCGTGTTCGTCCTGATGGCCCTCGCCAGCTCGACCCTGCGGCGGCTGCCGCTGAGCACTTCGCTGCTCTACCTGCTGATCGGCGTCGCCATCGGCCCCGTCGGTCTGGGCCTGCTGCGTCTCGACCCCCTGGACGACGCGAAGCTGCTTGAGCACCTGACCGAGGTGGCCGTGGTGATCTCGCTCTTCACCTCGGGCCTCAAGCTGCGGGCGCGCCTGCGCGACCCGGCCTGGCGCGAGCCGCTGCGCCTGGCCTTCGGCGCCATGGCCCTGACCGTCGGGCTGATCGCCCTGGTGGCCGTGGCCGGCCTGGGGCTGAGCCTGGGCGCCGCCGTGCTGCTCGGCGCCATCCTCGCCCCGACCGACCCCGTGCTCGCCTCGGACGTGCAGGTCAAGCGGCCGACCGACACGGACCGCCTGCGCTTCAGCCTGACCGGCGAGGCCGGGCTCAACGATGGGACGGCCTTCCCCTTTGTGATGCTCGGCCTGGGGCTGCTCGGCCTGCACGAGCTCGGGGCGGGCGGCTGGCGCTGGGTGGCGGTTGACCTGCTCTGGGCCACCGCCGCTGGCCTGGGGGTGGGCTGGCTCCTCGGCCAGCTGGTCGGGCGCCTGGTGGTCTACCTGCGGCGCGAGCACCACGAGGCCCTCGGCCTGGACGACTTCCTCGCCCTGGGGCTGATCGGCCTGAGCTACGGGGCGGCCCTGCTGATCCACGCCTACGGCTTCCTGGCCGTCTTCGCCGCCGGCCTGGCCCTGCGCCACCTCGAGATTGAGGCCAGCGCCAGCACGAAGGCCGAGACCGTGGCGGCCGAAGATGAGGCCGAGACCCCCGAGGATGCCGAGGAGACCCCGGCCTATATGGCCCAGGCCGTGCTCGGCTTCAACGAGCAGCTCGAGCGCATCGCCGAGGTGGCCATGGTGCTGCTCCTCGGCAGCATGCTCGTCCCCCTGGCCGCCGCGGCGCCCCCGGCCGTCCTCTGGTTCGTCCCGGCGCTCTTCCTGATCATCAGGCCCCTGGCCGTGAGCGTGGGGCTGCTGGGCTCGCCCCTCGGCCCCCTGCAGCGGCTGCTGACCTGCTGGTTCAGCATCAGGGGCATCGGCTCGCTCTACTACCTGATGTTCGCCATCACCCACGGGGTCGGGGGCGACCTGGGCCGGCAGCTCGCCGCGATCGCCGCGGTGACCGTCGCCGCCTCGATCGTCGTCCACGGCATCTCGGTCACCCCGCTGATGGAGCGCTACAGACGGCGCGTGGGCGCCGGCGACCCCGCAGCCGTGTCCGCAAAGCAGTGAGCTGGGGGCCCCAGGTTTCCCCGGCGCCTCTGC
>DAOLDO010000592.1:0-4556 GCA_035327325.1 Chloroflexaceae bacterium
CTGGGGCGCAGCGCCGCCTGGCTCAGCGACGCCAGGGGCCAGTGGGCCGCCGAGTGGCTCGCCTGGGCCCAGTTCCCCCGCTTCGCCGCCCAGCTGGCGGAGTGGCTCCTGCCGGTGCGCGGCGGCCAGCAGACGACGACCGAGGTCGGCGTCTCGGGCGGCGAGACCACCGTCCGCCTGAGCGTGGGCGCCGGCAGCCCGGCCGAGGGCATCCCCCTGGCGGTGACGGCGACCGTCGTGGGCCCCGACGGCGCGCGCGCCAGCCTCGACCTGCGCCAGACGGCCCCGGGGGTCTACCAGGGCTCCACCGCCAGCCCCGCGCCGGGCACCTACGTGGTGCAGGTAGCGGGTCGCGACGGCGAGCGGGTGCTGCTCCAGGAGACGGCGGGCCTGGTGGTGCCCTACTCGGCCGAGTACGGGCCCGCCGGGGGCGACCGCGAGCTGCTGCTCGAGCTGGCGGCCCTCACGGGCGGGGCGGCCATGGCCGATGGCGCCGAGGCGTTCGCGCCCACGGGCGGCTCGGCCACGCGCACCCGCGAGGTCGGCCTGCCCCTGCTCGCCCTGGCCCTGGCCCTGCTGCCTTTCGACATCCTGATCCGGCGGGTCGCCGTGCGCCCGAGGCCGGCGGAGTGAGCGAAGGCCGGTAACCAGGTTGCCCTATCTCAGCTCCTGGCGGCGAAGGGGGAAATTCCTCCGCGCCTCGGCCTGGCCCGCGGGCTCGGTCACTTGCGCAATTTAATGACATATATACAATAGAGCGCAAAGGTCGCAGCCAGTCGCAGGAGCAACAGCCATGCAGTACTCGGTCCCCCTTGCGCTCGAAGACTACCTGACCGTGATCTTCTCCGCCATCGGCATGATCCTGCTGACGCGCATGATCTGGCAGCTGGACCGCGCCCTGGGCCGCATGGCCCTGGTGGGGACGGTGCTGACGGCCACGGGCGGCCTGCTCAAGGCGAGCGGCAAGCTGGTGATGGCGCTGGGCGGGCCCGACCTGCCGGCGCTGAACATGGGGCTCTTCCCGCTGATCGCCCCGGGCTTGACCCTGATGGCCTGGTCGCTCTACCAGGTTCGCCGGGCCATGCGGGGCCAGGCGCCGCAGCGGCAGCGGTGGCTCGTCCCGCTCCTGCTGATCGCCCTCTTCACCACGGGCTCCCTGGCCCTGGGGCTGGCCGGCGGGCCGTGGCGGGTGGTGCTGATCCTGCAGAGCACGCTGGCCAACCTGGCGGTGCTGACCATGCTGATCGCGGCCGCGTGGGGACGCAGGATGTGGCTGACGGGGGCGCTGTTCCTGACCACGCTGGTGACTGTGCTGGTGATGTCGCAGCTAGCGAACATGCCCATCCAGAGCATCGGGATGGTCTGGTTCGAGCAGATCACTCAGACGATCGCCCAGGCCCTGTTCGCCCTCGCCGCCTGGCAGTACGGGCAGCGCATCGAGGCGACCTACGGTGGGCGGCTGGTGGCGCAGCCGGCGTAAGCGGCACGGGTGCGTGAGGGGCTCTGGCTCCCCCACTCACCCCAGCTCAGTACGCCAGCAGCTCGCGGGCGGCGCGCAGGATCGAGGCCGCGCCGGGCCTGTGGGCGTCCTCGAGGGGCGGGCTGTAGGGGACGGGCGTGTCGGGCGCGGCGACGCGGCCGATCGGGGCGTCGAGGTGCTCGAAGGCCCGCTCGGCGATCAGGGCCGCGACCTCGCCGCCGACGCCGCACGTCCTGTTGGCCTCGTGCACGACCAGCACCTTGCCGGTGCCGCGGGCCACCTCGAGGATGGCCGCCTCGTCGAGGGGCTTGAGGGTGCGCAGGTCGAGTACGGCGGCGCTGTGGCCGGCCCGCTCCAGCTCGGCGGCGGCGGCCATGCACTCGCCCACCATCGGCCCGTAGGTGATCATGGCCAGCTCCTCGCCCGCGCGGCGCAGGGCCGCCTGCCCGATCGGGACGGTCACGTCGCCCTCGGGCACCGGCCCCCTGAGCGAGCGGTAGAGGTACTTCGTCTCGTAGTAGATCACCGGGTTCGGGTCGGCGATCGCGCTGAGCAGCAGGCCGCGGGCGTCGGCGGGGGTGCTCGGGGCGACCACCTTGAGGCCGGGGGTGTGGACGAACCATGCCTCGTTGCTCTGCGAGTGGAAGGGGCCGGCGCGCAGGCCGCCGGCCCCGGGCGCCCTGATCGTGATCGGCACGGGCTGGCCCCAGCGGTAGTGGGTGGTGGCCGCGAACTGCACGATCGCGTCGAAGCCCGTGGAGATGAAGTCGGCGAACTGCATCTCGACCACGGGCCTGAAGCCCTCGAAGCTCATGCCGACGGCGGCGTAGATCATCGCCAGCTCGGCCATTGGCGTATCAATCACCCGCTCCTCGCCGAACTCCTCGATCAGGCCCTGGGTGACCTTGAACGCGCCCCCGTAGACCCCGATGTCCTCGCCCATCAGCAGCACGCGGGGGTCGGAGCGCAGGGCGTGGCGCAGCCCGTCGCGGATCGCCTCCAGGTAGGTCAGCTCGCGGGTCGCGGCGGCCTCCTCGCCCGCGTCGAGGGTGGCGACGCCCCGGTGCAGGCCCTCGTCCCAGGTCATGGCAGCACCTCCGCGTAGACGCCCCGGGTGACCTCGGCGCCATCGGGGTAGGGCGCCGCCTCGGCGAAGGCCAGGGCCTCGTCGAGCTCGGCCTCGACCCGGGCGAGCAGGGCGGCCAGGCCCTTGTCGTCGAGCAGGCCGCGCTCGCGCATGTGGGCCTCGAGGCGGTCGAGCGGGTCGCGGCGCGCCCACTCGTCCAGCAGCTCCTTCGGCACATAGGCCATGTTGTCGTGGATGGCGTGGCCGCGCATGCGCATCAGCTTGCACTCGATCAGGGTTGGGCCGCCGCCCGCCCTGGCCCGGGCCACGGCCTCGCTCGCCGCCGCGTAGACCGCGCCGAAGTCGGTGCCGTCCACCACCACGCCGGGCATCCCGTAGGCCGCGGCGCGGTCGGCGATCTGCTCGACCCGCATCTGGCGCGCGAGCGGGGTGGAGTAGGCGTACTGGTTGTTCTCGACGATCACGACCATGGGCAGCTGGAAGACCGCCGCCCAGTTGAGAGCCTCGTGGGCCAGGCCCTGGCTGGCGCTGCCGTCGCCGAAGAAGGCCATGGCCACGCGCGGCTCGCCCTTTAGCTTGAAGGCGTGGGCCACGCCGGCGACCACCCCGGTCGAGGCGGGCAGGTGGCTGATGAAGCCGATCAGGCCCAGGCCGTAGTCGCCCATGCCGTGCAGGTTCGCGTCGCGCCCGCGGCTCACCCCGGCCTCCCGCCCCAGGTACTGGGCCAGGATGCGCCGCGGGTGCAGGCCGCGCACCAGGTAGCAGCCCAGGTCACGATGCATCGGCGCACATACGTCGTCCGGCCCCAGGGTCAGGCCCGCCGCGACGCTCACAGCCTCGTGGCCGATCTGCGAGAAGTAGCCGCCGACGATCTTGCTCTGCTTGTGCAGGAAGGTGCCCCGGTCGTCGAGGGCCCTGGTCAGGCGCATCCAGTAGTGGGCCTGGGCGAGCAGGTCGGGGGGGAGCTCCATGGCGTTGGCCTCCGGCAGGTGTGGGATAGCCTTATTGTAAAGGAACCGCGGGGCGCGCGCAAACGTCATGCCGGTGCGCCGGGCGCCGCCCGGGTCCGCGGGCCGGCATTTTGCACTTTGCATTCCGGCTCGGCTGTGGGGTAGAATGACTGGGCTGCCCCGGCCCCCACCGCGGCGCGCCCTATCTCGAAAGTCTGCCTATGCCGCGCCTCTCCTTTATCTACCCCGAGATGCTCTGGCTGCTGGCCGCCGTCGGGCTGATCTGGGCGGTCGCCCTGCTCACCCCGCGTCGGCTCGCGCCGTGGCGCTTCTGGTCCAGCCTGGGGCTGCGCACTGCCCTGGCCCTGGCCCTCGTCCTCGCCGTGGCGGGCGCGCAGCTGGTGCTGCCCGTCGAGCGCCTCACAACGGTGTTTCTCCTCGACGGGAGCGACTCGCTCCCGCCGTCGGCCCGCGCCCAGGCCGAGACCTTCATCCAGGAGGCGCTCCAGCAGATGCCCGACGAGGACCGGGCCGCCGTGGTGGTCTTCGGCGGCAACGCCCTGGTCGAGCGCGCCCCCAGCGACGACCGTCGCCTCGGCCGGATTAGCTCGGTGCCCGTGGCGACCCGCACCAACCTCGCCGAGGCCATCCAGCTCGGCATGGCCCTCTTCCCCGCCGACGCCCAGAAGCGCCTGGTGCTGCTCTCGGACGGCGGCGAAAACGAGGGTCGCGGCGTCGAGGCGGCCCGGCTGGCCGCCGCCCGTGGCGTGCCGATTGACATCGTGGACCTGGTGCTCAGCTCGAGCGACGCCGAGGCCCTGGTGGCCCGCATCGAGGCCCCCGCCCGCGTCCGCGAGGGACAGCTCGCCACTGTGGTCGCCACGATCGAGAGCACCGTCGCCCAGAGCGCCCGCGTGCGCCTTATCGGCGACGGCGGCGCTCTCGCCGAGGAGACAGTGGCTCTCCAGCCCGGCGCCAACGAGGTCAGCTTCAGCGTCGAGGTCGGCGGCACCGGCTTCCAGCGCTTCCGGGTGCAGAT
>DAOLDO010000593.1:0-4552 GCA_035327325.1 Chloroflexaceae bacterium
ATCTGGCGCGTTACCTGGGGCAGGCTGTGGTCCTGGTCGAGGGAGGCCGTGGCGGTGCGGGCGATCGTGTTGAGCACGGCGAGCTGGTCGGCGCGGCGCTGCACCTGGGCCGCCAGGCGCTGGGCCTCGGCGTAGAGGCGCGCCGAGGTGATCGGCCCGCCCACCTGGGCGGCGATCGCCTCGAGCAGGTCCACGTCCTCGTAGGTGAAGGCGTGGGGCGTGGGCGCGCCGACGTTGAGCGAGCCGATCACCTGGCCGCCGCTGCGCAGGGGGACTACGATCGCCGAGCGGGCGGCGGGGTCGGGGGGCGGGCACTCGGGGGCCATGCCGACGTCGTTTTCGAAGTAGGCCCTGCCGTGCTCGGCGACCCAGCCGACCATGCCGGCGCCGGGGGCGAAGCGGGCGCCGACCAGGGCCTCCTCGCCGGGGGCTGCGGCGACGACGGCCAGCTCGCCGTCGGGGCCGAGCAGGGCGAGCGAGCCGCTGCCGAAGGCCGCCGCCACCCGCTCGACCGTGCGGCTGAGGATCGCGTCGAGGTCGAGGGTCGCGCTGACGTCGCGCCCCAGGGCGGCGAGCAGCTGCTCCTTGGCCAGCAGCCGGGCGCTGCGCTCGGCGAGGCGCACGTTCTCGACGGCCATGGCCGCCTGGCGGGCGATCGCCTCGATCACCACCACGGCCGCAGGCTCGACGGCGGGCGAGTCGGGCGGGAGGGCGATGTAGACCACGCCGATCAAGCGCTCGCCGCGGCCGCGCAGGGGCACGAGTAGGGTCGCGGCGTCGGGGGCGGCGCTGTCGGACGGCGCGGGCAGGGTCTCGCCAGGGGGCAGCAGGAACGACGCGCCGACGCGGTGCTCGGGGCGCAGCATGGTCTGGTAGGCGCTCGGGGGCACGGGCTCCGCCCGCAGGCCGGCCTCCTGCTCGGCGCTGGTGCCCGCGAAGGCGGCGGCCTCGAGGGCATCGGTGTCAATGTTGCGCAGGCGCACATAGACCTGCGGGCTCGCCACCACGCGGCGCAGGGTCTCGGCCACCTCGTGGAGCAGGCTCTCGGGCGTGTCGTCGGCCCGGATCTGGCTGCCGAGGGCCAGCAGGTCGCCGAGGGGGAGCGAGGCGACGCCCTCGGGGCGGGGCTGGGCGGGCGTGCTCATAGGGCCTCCTCCTCCGCGAGCATGTCCGACTCGAGGGCCTCAGCGCCGCGGCCGATGCTGATCGTGCCGAACAGGTCGGGCTGCTCGATCGTGATGGCGCGGCGCTTCAGTAGCTCGAGCAC
This sequence comes from Chloroflexaceae bacterium, assembly GCA_035327325.1. Classification (GTDB taxonomy): domain Bacteria; phylum Chloroflexota; class Chloroflexia; order Chloroflexales; family Chloroflexaceae; genus CAIWXH01. The sequence goes on from DAOLDO010000593.1 coordinate 1,268, forward strand.
GGCCCAGAAGGTGACGATCACGTCCTCGCGGGTGACCGCCGCGCCGAACAGGTCGTCGAAGCTGATCCAGGCCTGGCGGGCCAGCCGCTCGCGCACCCGCTCGACCACCTGGGCCACGGTCAGGCGCGGGCCCAGGCTGAGCACCGCGGCCTCGTCCAGGGGGAGGGCCAGCTGCAGGCGCCGCTGGAGCGCGGCGATCAGCTCGGCGACCGTGTGGCTGACCGGCGGCGGGGCCAGGTCGAGCTCGACCGGCACGGGCGCGAGGCGCAGGAAGGTGCGCCGGTCCTCCTCCTGCCAGGCGCGCAGCATGGCGGCCACCTGCTTGTAGCGCCGGTACTCGCGCAGCTGGCGGGCCAGGGCCTCGGCGTCTGCGTCCTCGCTCGGGGCCTGCCGCCCGTCCGCGGCGGGCCGCGGCAGCAGGGCGCGCGACTTGATCAGCAGCAGGCGGGCGGCCAGGCTGACGAACTCGGCCAGGGCCCGCGGCTCCGGCGCCTCGAGCGAGCGCACGTGGGCCAGGTACTGGTCCGCCACCTGGGCCAGGGCGATCGTCGTGATGTCCAGCTCCTCGCGCTCGATCAGCCGCAGGAGCAGATCGAGGGGGCCGCTGAAAGTTGGCAGGGTTATCGCGTACGTCATACTGGCATTCGGGGGCTGGGAAACCTGGCCCCCGCTCAGTTCTGCTCGTCGGCCCACTTCAGCAGGGCAGCGCGCCCGGTCGGGGCGGGGTCGTGGTAGTGGCGGATCGTCGCGACGACCTCGGGCGGCGACCCGGCCCGCTCGGCCATCAGGGCGCCGCGAGAGGCGTGCTCGGCGTAGACCCTGATCGGGCCGCACAGGCGGGCCGCCGCAAGATAGAGTCCAGGCGATCCCTTGAGGAGCGTGGCGAGGACGTACCAGCCCAGGGCCATTGGGCGGCCCCGGTCGTCTACCTTGCCGCAGTCGTGGAAGGTGGCCGCGCGCAGCAGCAGCGCGTCGTCGTGGCCGGCCTCGGCCAGGGTTCGGCGCACGTCGAGGCAGTGCCGCTGGTCGTAGGGCGGCATCGCCTCGAACAGGCGCAGCTCGGCGGGCGAGAGGGTGGCGGCCGCCATGGCCTGCTCCGCGGCGCTCACCCGGGCGCCCAGGGCCGCGACGAACTGCCGGGCCCTGTAGAAGGATGAAGGCTGAGCGATGTGAGCTGCCGCCAGGGCGGGCGGGGCGCCCGCCTCGCTGGCGGGGGGCGGGAGCCTGTGATCTTCAGCCTTCATCCTTCATCCTTCATCCTCATGGCACAAGGGCGATCACGCGGGCGGGGCTGCTGTGGGCCGCCTGGAGCTTGAGGGCGCCGACGACGACCGTGGCGCCTGTTGGCGGCAGCTGCTCCAGGCTGGTGAGGTTCTCGAGCAGCAGGGCGAAGCCGGCCGCGGGCGTGAAGCTCAGGGCGGGGGCGTCAACGCCGAGGCCCGCGGCGCCGCGCTGCTCGAGCAGCATCTGGGCGGCGGCGGGGGCGAAGCCGGGGGCGCGCGGCGCGCCGTCCGCGCCGGGGTTCATGTAGGCGGTCGGGTCGCCCCAGCGCACGTCCCACCCCGTGGCCAGAAGCACGAGGGCGCCGCGGGGGATGGGGCCGTGGGTCTGCTCCCAGGCCAGAATCTCGGCGGTGCCGAGGGCGAAGGCGGGCGCATCCTGGGCCTGGTCGCGGGCGTCAATCACCACGGCGGGCAGCACCAGGTCGCGGGGCGAGAGGGCCTCGACGTCCGCCGGGGCCGCGCCTGGGGCGGCCACCACCTGCACCAGCGAGCCGGTGCGGGCGCCGATCGCCAGCTGGGCCAGGCGGCCGTCCGCCGAGCGGGCCAGCCTGGTGGGTGGCTCGCCCGGGGGGCGGGGCATGTCCTCGCGCACGACGTGGCTCAGATCAACCGTGCGGGCGAAGGTGGGCGGGCCGGCGGGCGCGGTCGGCGCCCCCGCCCCACACGCGCCGAGGGCGAGGGCGAGCAGGGCGAGGGCGACAAGGCTCGGGATCCGGCCCTCGCTGGCCCGGGGCGTGGCAGCGGCTCCCACGACGGCTCCTCTCCTGGTCTCCTGGTCTCCGAATTATAGCAGGGATGCCGCTGCCGTGAAGCCTGTGCTATAATTCAGGCCGACAGCAGGCCCTACCAAGCGAGGCGAGCACTATGTCGCTCTTCAACCCGGAGGGCACCCCCCCCATTGTCGCGAGCGCCATGGCCCGGATCGAGCGGCGCCTGCCCTACCCGGGCCAGATCCTCGTGCGCCAGGGCAGCCGCGTCGAGCCCGAGGACCTGATCGCCCGCACCCTCCAGCCGGCCACCCCCCAGATCATCAACGTCGCCCGCTCTCTGGGCATCCCCCCGTCCCAGGTCTACAGGGCCATGCGCCGCGAGAAGAGCAACAAGGTCAACGCCGGCGAGGTCCTCGCCCGCGTCCCGGGCCTGTTCGGCCGCAGCTGCCTCGCCCCCGTGAGCGGGATGATCGTGGACATTGACGGCGAGACCGGCTACGTGACGATCGCCCCCGACCCGGTCGAGCACGCCCTCCAGGCGGCGATGCGCGGCCTGGTGATGGAGGTGATCCCCCACGAGGGCGTGGTGATCGAGACCCTGGCCGCCCAGGCCTACGGGGCCTTCGGCGTCGGCGAGGAGCGCAGCGGCGTGCTGCGCCTGCTGGCCCTCGAGCCGACCGACGTGGTGCGCCCCGAGCAGATTGACGCCCGCAGCGCCTACGCCATCCTGATCTGCGGCGCCGCCATCGGCGCGGCCGCCCTGCGCCGGGCCGTGGCCGAGCAGGTGCGCGGGATCATCGTCGGCGGCATCGAGGAGCGCGAGCTGCGCGAGTTCCTCGGCTGGCAGGACGCCGCCTCCTGGCGCGTCGGCCTCCACTCCTGGCAGTGGCCCAGCCCCCGCCACACCCCCGATCCCAGGCTGACCATTGTCGTCACCGAGGGCTTCGGGGTCAGGCCCATGAACCAGGCGATCTTCGACCTGCTCAGCGCCCAGGACCGCCAGGAGGCCCTGATTGACGGCCACACCAGCCTGCGCCGGCCCCTGCGCCGCCCGCGCGTGGTCGTGCCCCTCGCCCGCGGCGGCGGCCAGGTCGAGCCGCCCCGGCCCCAGCTGCGCGTCGGCGCCACGGTGCGCCTGCTCGACGCCGACCACCTCGGGCAGACGGCGACGGTGCGCGCCATGCCCGCGGCCCCGCGGCGGCTGCCCTCCGGGGCGCGGGCCCCAGCGGTCGAGGTGGCCCTCGAGGACGGCCCGCACCTCTGGCTGCCGCGCACCTGTGTCGAGGTCCTGG
>DAOLDO010000594.1:0-4550 GCA_035327325.1 Chloroflexaceae bacterium
GCACGATCTGGTAGAGCAGGTAGGCGCCCACCCCGAACGCCGCCAGGGCCGCCAGCACGTACCAGCCCCGCCCCGTGGCCGTGTAGAGCATCACCAGGAAGACCCCGAACAGCAGCAGGGCCGCCCCCAGGTCGCGCTGGAAGACGATCGTGCCCATCGCGATTCCCCACATCGCCGCGATCGGCACCAGGTAGGGCAGCGGCGGCAGGGTCAGGGGCCCCAGCCTGTAGCCCCCGGCCACCACCTCGCGGTGCTCGTTCAGGTACGAGGCCATGAAGATCACCAGGATGATCTTCAGCAGCTCGGAGGGCTGGAACAGGAAGAAGCCGAAGTTGAACCACAGGTTCACCCCCGACCCGTTCGGGTCCACCCCGAAGAGGAAGGTGGCGAAGACCAGCAGCAGCCCCAGCCCCAGCCAGATGTAGCGGTTGTGGTCCAGGAAGTCGAACAGCGAGAGCCGCATCCAGCGGATCAGCAGCCGGTCCCACGGCACGAACAGCATGGCCGCCAGGCCCAGCACGCCGATCGTCACCCACAGCGACTGCTTGCTGGCCACCCCTTCGTAGCAGTTGAAGATCGTGCCGTCCTCGGCGGTGCACTGGTAGATCGCGTTCAGGCTCGGCTCGAGCCTCGCGGTGAGCATCAGGCTCAGCCCGGCCAGCAGGGCCACCAGCGGCAGCAGCACCTGGTCGGCGCGCGGGCTGTGCAGGCTCAGCCCCACCGACACGCCGATGAACAGCAGCAGGGGCAGGGCCGAGGGCCAGAGGATGCTCAGCACCCCCGGCACCGTGGCCACGAACTCCAGCTGCCGCGTCGCCGCCACCACCAGCAGGTAGCCGGCGGCGAAGAAGAGCAGCACGGTCAGCAGGAGCTGGAACTCGACGCCCCTGAATTGACGTAGTCGCGCAGTCAGCTGTGTCATCGTCTCACCGGGGCCATGGGCCGCCTCAGGCGGGCCACGGCCCGGCCCCCTCCCGCTCGCAGTGGTAGCCGCACGCCTCGAGGTGCGCGACCACGGCCTGGCCGTGGGCCTCGTCGCGCACCTCGAGGATCAGCTCGACGCCGGCCCGGTCCATCGGCACGCGCCACATGGCGCGGCGGTGCAGCAGGTCCATCACGCTGGCCCCCGTCTCGGCGACGCGGGCGACCAGGCCGGCCAGTCCGCCGGGGCGGTCGTCCACGCTGGTGCGCAGCAGCAGGTAGCGCCCCTGGCGCACCAGGGCCGTCTCCAGGGCCCGGGCCAGCAGGTTGCCGTCAATGTTGCCCCCGCAGAGGACCGTGGCAGCCCGCTCGCCCGGGCGCAGGGCCACCTTGCCGCTCAGCAGGGCGGCGACCCCGGCGGCGCCGGCGCCCTCCACCACCAGGCGGCTGTTCTGGACCACGTGGGCGATGGCGAGTACGATCTCGTCCTCGTCCACCGTGACCACCTCGTCCACCAGGGCCCTGATGATCGGCAGGGTCAGCTCGCCGGGCCGCTTCACGGCGATGCCGTCGGCGATGGTGCGGGCGGCGGAGACGGCGCAGGGCTGGCCGGCGGCGAGCGACTCGGGCACGGGGGCGCAGCCGGCGGCCTGCACGCCGACGATGCGCGCGTCGGGGCAGAGGGCCTTCATGGCGATGGCGATGCCGCCGATCAGGCCCCCGCCGCCGATCGGCACCACCAGGGTGCGCAGGTCGGGCAGAGCCTCGGCCAGCTCGAGGCCGATCGTGCCCTGGCCGGCGATCACCCGCGGGTGGTCGAAGGCGTGCACGTAGGTGTAGCCGTGCTCCGCCTGCAGCTCGCGGGCGTGGGCCACCGCGTCGTCGAAGCTCGCCCCATGGAGCACCACCTCGGCGCCGAGGCGGCGCGTGGCCACCACCTTGGTCAGGGGGGCCCGCTCGGGCATGACGATCACGGCGCGCACGCCGATCAGCTGGGCGGCCTGGGCCACGCCCTGGGCGTGGTTGCCCGCCGAGGGCGCGATCACGCCGCGGTCCTTCTCGGCGTCGCTCAGGTGAGCGATCGTATTGTAGGCCCCGCGGATCTTGAACGAGCCGCTGTGCTGGGTGTTCTCGGCCTTGTAGAAGACCTCGGCGCCCAGCTCGCTCGAGAGGCGGCCCGCCGGCAGCACGGGCGTGGCCAGGATGACGTCGCGCAGGGTGCGCCGCGCCGCCTGGATGTCGGCCAGGGTGACGCCGAGGGCCATCAGTCGCCCTCCAGGGCCTCTTGCTTGTCGGCGGCCATGGCGGCCAGCCGGCGGAAGCGGGCGGCCGTCTCGCGGTCGTTGGCGTCGGCGGCGGCGTCCATCAGCACGCCGAGGCCCAGCTGCAGGCGCCGCAGGCCCTCCTTGTCGCCGGCCAGGAACTTGGCGGCGATCGTCCGCTCGCTGTAGAGCACAATCTGGTCGATCGTCAGCATGGCCCCTCCTCTAGACCCCGGGCGCCCCGTCGCGCCGCGCGCCGGTATTGTACCACGCTCGCCCCGGCGAGGGCTCTGCGATGCTATCATGCCCCCGCCGAGAAGACCCTAGTTGGGCCGGCGAGCGATCGTTTGCCTGCTCTGACCAGGGACGAATGACCAAGGACCAACTCCGGGCAGCGGCCAGAGCGGTTGGTCTTTGGTCCTTGGTCCTTGGTCGCAACCTGGCAGCGACGGCCAAGAAGCTGGACTAGCGTGAGAGGCCACCCGTGAACATCAGCGAGCTGACCGATGTGATCAACCGGTTTGTGACCGACAAGGGCTGGTACGCCGAGGACTCGATCTTCCCCCAGACCCCGCGCAATATCGCCACCTCGGTCGTGGTCGAGGCCGCCGAGCTGCTCGAGCATTTCCAGTTCGGCGACGAGCCGAAGGACAAGGCCGCCCTCGCCGGCGAGCTGGCCGATGTGGCCAACTACCTCTTCCAGCTGGCCTACCTGCTCGAGATTGACCTCGAACGGGCCATCCTCGACAAGCTCAAGGTGAACTATGGCCGGACCTGGGAGTGAGTAATATTCCACATGGCGGAAGCTTCGTCCGGAAGATGGAATTTGTAACTAGCGTGTAACTTCGCCACCCCTATAATATGGATAGAGGTTGGTGTCATAACGTTGCGGCACGCGCTGGGGCAGCCAGGGTCAGCGGTGATCGGCCCGCCGAGGGCTCTGTCGTTCTGTCGCTCGCGCCCGCGGCCGCGTCCCTCCACGCCTCCTCCTCGTACAGCAGACGCCGAGAAAGGAAGGACTCGCCCCATGAACCGTGAGCAGCAGATTGCCGCCATCGCCGAGAGCTGGAGCGGGCCCCGCTTCGCGGGCATCGCCCGCGCCTACACCCCCGAGGATGTCTACAAGCTACGCGGCTCTGTGGTGCCCGAGCAGACCCTGGCCCGCCTGGGCGCCGAGCGGCTCTGGCACCTGCTCAACAGCGAGCCCTTCGTCAACACCCTCGGCGCCCTGACCGGCAACCAGGCCGTGCAGCAGGTCAAGGCCGGCCTCAAGGCGATCTACCTCTCGGGCTGGCAGGTGGCCGCCGACGCCAACCTGGCCGGCCAGATGTACCCCGACCAGAGCCTCTACCCAGCCAACAGCGTGCCTATGGTCGTCAGGCGGATCAACCAGGCCCTCCAGCGGGCCGACCAGATCCAGCACAGCGAGGGCGCCGGCGACACCTACTGGTTCGCCCCGATCGTCGCCGACGGCGAGGCCGGCTTCGGCGGCCCGCTCAACGTCTTCGAGCTCACCAAGGCCATGATCGAGGCCGGCGCCGCCGGCGTCCACTTCGAGGACCAGCTCGCCTCCGAGAAGAAGTGCGGCCACATGGGCGGCAAGGTGCTGCTCCCCACCCAGCAGGCCGTGCGCAACCTGGTCGCCGCCCGCCTCGCCGCCGACGTGATGGGCGTGCCCACCCTGATCATCGCCCGCACCGACGCCAACGCCGCCAATCTGCTCACCTCCGACGTGGACGAGCGCGACCACCCCTTCCTCACCGGCGAGCGCTCCCCCGAGGGCTTCTACTACGTGAAGCCCGGCCTCGAGCAGGCCATCGCCCGCGGCCTCGCCTACGCCGAGTATGCCGACATGGTCTGGTGCGAGACCGCCGAGCCCAACCTCGAGGAGGCCCAGCGCTTCGCCGACGCCATCCACGCCAGGTTCCCCGGCAAGCTCCTCGCCTACAACTGTTCGCCCTCCTTCAACTGGAAGAAGAAGCTCAGCGACGAGGATATCGCCCGCTTCCAGCGCGCCATCGGCGCCATGGGCTACAAGTTCCAGTTCGTCACCCTGGCCGGCTTCCACAGCCTCAACTTCAGCATGTTCCAGCTCGCCCAGGGCTACAAGGACCGCGGCATGGCCGCCTACTCCGAGCTGCAGCAGGCCGAGTTCGCCGCCGAGGCCCAGGGCTATACCGCCACCAGGCACCAGCGCGAGGTCGGCACCGGCTACTTCGACGAGGTCAGCATGGTCATCTCCGGCGGCACCTCCTCCACCACCGCCCTCGCCGGCTCCACCGAGGCCGAGCAGTTCCACTAAAGGCTGCGGCGTGAGGTGTGAGGTGTGAGGTGTGAGGTGTGAGGTGTGAGGTGTGAGGTGTGAGG
>DAOLDO010000595.1:0-4542 GCA_035327325.1 Chloroflexaceae bacterium
GCTTCGACAAGCCCGTGGTGGTGGGCGAGTTCCCGGCCAACGCCAGCGGCTCGGGCATGAGCGTCCACCAGATGCTGGAGAGCATCTTCGGCAACTGCTACGCGGGGGCGTGGAGCTGGGGCTACCACCGCGTGGACAGCAACGGAGGCTGGACCGACACCGCCCCGGGTATGGCCCAGTTCAACAGCGCCCACCGGGCCGAGGTGGCGATTGGGGGTAGCGCGCCACCCGCACCGACCTCCCCAGCGGCGCCGACCAGCGCCCCCCCGCCGCCCACAAGCGCGCCCACACAGCCCACCAGCGTTCCACCGCAGCCGACGGCGGCGCCGCCTGCCCCAACGCCGCCATCGGCAAGCGGCGCAGAAACGATGATCTATGCCGACGCCCTCGCACCCGGATGGCAGAACTGGTCGTGGGGGAGCAGCATCAACCTGAACAGCGGCACGGTCGTGCGCGAGGGGACGCGCGCCATCCAGGTCACCCACCTGGCCCCCTGGGCGGCGCTGCGGCTCCACGCCGAGCGGCCCCTTCTCACAGCTGGACACAAAACCCTGCGCTTCTGGCTCCACGGGGGGGCGACAGGCGGCCAGGCCCTCCAGCTCTACGTCGAGACGGGCATCGCGATGAGCCTCCAGGTCCGCCTCCCCGCGCCTGAGGCCAACCGCTGGACGCTGGTCGAGGTTCCCCTGGCGCGCCTCGGCAGCCCGGCCCAGATCACGGACCTCGCCATTCAGGAGGCCGGCGGCGCCACGGGACGACCCTTCTTCGTCGACCAGCTCAGCCTCGTCGCCGTGGGGGTCGCGCCGCAGCCAGCGCCGGCGAACGGGCAGCGCATCTACGACGACGCGCTGGCCCAGGGCTGGGCGAACTGGTCGTGGGGGGTGAGCGTCCGGCTCGACGACCGGACGAGGGTGCGGTCGGGCGAGCGAGCCATCGCCGCTACCTTCCAGCACGCCTGGGCCGGGCTGAAGCTCCACCATCAGACGGGCGTGGACACGGCGAGCTCCGCGAAGATCCGCCTCTGGCTGCACGGCGGGGAGCGGGGCGGGCAGCAGCTCCAGGTCTACGTGCTCAACGGCAACGGCTGGAGCAGCCCGATGGCCCGCCTGCCCGCCCTCCCGGCCAACCGCTGGACGCTGATCGAGGTGCCCCTGGCCCAGCTCGGCAGCCCGGCGCGCATCACCGACCTCATCCTCCACGAGCGCGCCGGCCCCAACCGGGACACCGTGTACGTCGACGATATCCAGCTCGCACCGTAGCCGACAGAGGCCGTGGGGCGGCGCCGGCTGCGCGGCTGCCACAAGACAGAAGTGGCAGGTGGCGCCGTTCCCCTACACGCACGACGACGAAGAGGCTTCGGGTGATCCTTCTGGTGAGCGGGGCGACCACCACCCTGGCGCGCTACACGGGGCATCCTGCTCTCGGCCGGCTCGTGCAGCCGCGCTCGTGGGGCAGGATCGCCACGGTCGCGAGCGCCGGACAGCCCTGGGGCGCTGACAACGACGCCCTCGCCGGCGTGAACCCGGATGCCTATTTGCGTATGCTCGACGCCATCGCCCGCTCGCCCCGCAATCAGCTCAAGTTCGTCGCAGCCCCTGATGCCGTCGAGCGTACGCGCGACGGCATCGTCGGCTCGTGGGAGGGCACGCTCTGGCTCTGGCGCTGCTGGCGTCCGGCCTTGATCGCCCGAGGCCTCCCCGCCGCGATCGTGCTCCAGGACGGCGCCACCCCCGAGAGCGTCCCCTGGGGCGAGATCGCCGCTGTGTTCGTCGGCGCCTCGACCCGCTGGAAGCTGAGCCGCAGCGCCGAACTGCTCATGCGGATGGCCCGCGCCCGCGGGCTCTGGGTTCACGTTGGCCGGGTCAACACCTTTGGTCGGCTCGCCCGCGAGGAGGCGATGGGTGCTGACAGCTTCGACGGCTCTCAGTTCAGCCGCTGGCCCTCCAAGTACATTCCGCCTTTCCTGGCTCGCCTCGAGTATCAGCAACAGCCCATTCCTGAGGTGCTCCGTGCGCGCTCCTGGTAGCGAAGCTGGCGCGAAGCGCTTTCGCCTCGTCCTGCTCTACCTGGCCGCCATCATCGTCGCGAACCTCCTGGTTTCTCGTTACGGCCCCGCGGTGAGCGTGCTCAACGCCTTTCTCTTCATCGGGCTCGACCTCTCGACCCTTGATCGGCTCCACGAGCTGTGGCAGGGTCGCTTGCTCTGGCCCCGGATGCTGCTCCTCATCGGCACGGGCGGTCTGCTCTCTCTTCTCCTTGGCGGCTCAGGGCGCATCGCCCTCGCCAGTTGCCTGGCCTTCATCCTCGCGGGGATCGCTGACACCGTCGTGTATCGGCTGCTCCACCGGTGTTCCTGGCTCCAGCGTGTCAACGGCTCCAACATCGCGTCGGCCGCCGTGGATAGTCTCTGCTTCCCCCTCATCGCCTTCGGCTGGCCACCCCTGGGGGGTGTGGTGCTCGCGCAGTTCGTGGCCAAGGTCGCGGGTGGTGCGGTATTGGGCTTTGTGCTTGGCTTCAAGCACCCAGAACGCCCGGCCTCTGCTGCCTGACACCCAGAGGGGAGCGGCCAGGGCGACCGCATCGAGCAGTCACCCTGGCCCCGGCTCCTGCCGGAGGCCGCCTGTCGGCGGCGCTGCCGCGTGGTGGTACGCGGGAACGGCACTGCTCGCCCGCCGCCCTTACCCGCGTCCGCATGCGGCCCGTTCTCTCTGCCCGCCAGCCCTTTCCAGGCCCGCACGCCTCCACCGGCTCCTACACCCGCGAGCGGGTGTACCGAAGGGGCGGTGGTTGTTCGTGCAGCACACCGGAGAACAAGATGACCGCGCGTCGCGTGGAGTTCCAAGGGTGGCCGTGCCAGATCGTGCGGGCGAGCTACGGTGCGACGGAGCGCATCGCCCTGCTCCTCTACGACCTGAACGACGGCTCGCCGGTGGCGGTCGCCACCGTTCACGTGCCCGACCTCCCCCTCGCCGCCGACGAAGTGGTCATCAAGGACTATAGCGAGAACGAGGGCATGCTCAACACCCTGGTGAGCGCGGGCATTGTGGCCCGCCCCTCCGCCTGGTGCCGAGCGGCTACATCACGCTGTACCTCTGCCGGTGCCTGCTCTGAGACCGAGGGAGGAAGACCATGACGATGCCCTGCGGCGAGCCGGTGAACCTGCAGTACGTGAAGGGTCAGGAGCATGTCAAGCGCGCCCTGGAGGTGGCCGCGGCCGGGGCTCACCACGTTTTGCTCATCGGCGCGCCCGCGTCCGGCAAGACGATGCTCGCCCGGGCCCTGCTTGGCCTGCTACCGCCCTTGACCGAGACCGAGGCCGCTGGCGTGACCGCGCTCCGCGCGATCGCCGGCCTCCCGGCAGGCGAGGACGACATGTCGGAGCGTCGGCCGTGCGTGGCGCCGCGTCCCGAGGCGAGCCGCACGACGCTCTACGGCGGCGGGGCCGGGCGGGTGCGTCCTGGAGCGGTCAGCCGCGCCCACCGCGGCCTGCTGCTGCTCGACGACCTCCAGGCTTTTGGCCCGAAGCTCGCCCCGCTGCCCGCCATCATCGACGATCGTGCGGTGACCGTGGAGCGGGCGAGCGGCAGCGTCGTGCTGCCGGCGGCCTTTCAGCTTGTGGCCACGGCCCGGCCCTGCCCCTGCGGCTGGTTCGGCGACCCCGAGCACGCCTGCACCTGCACCCCGGCCCTCGTCCGCCGCTACCAGCGCCGTGTCTCCGACGAGCTGCGCGAGCGGATCGAGATCCACGTCGAGGTGCCGCGGGTGTCGTATGAGCGCCTCACCTCTGGCCGACTCGGCGAGCCCTCGGCCGTCGTGCGCGAGCGGGTGATCGCGGCACGGCAGCGCCAGACCAACCGCTTTGCCAACACGCTGCGCTGCACGGCCAACGCCGAGATGGGCCTCGACGAGATCCGTTTCCACTGCGTCCTCGACGCCGCCGGCCACAGCCTGATGCGCGCAGCCACGCGCCAGCTCGAGCTCTCTCCTGCCACCTACCAGCGTACGCTACGCCTTGCCCGCACCATCGCCGACCTTGCCTTCGCCGAGACCATTGGCCCCGCGCATCTGGCCGAGGCCATTCAGTATAGGCGCCGACCGACACTCTAGGAGGGGGCTCCTCGCAGCAGGCTCACCGCCGTGAGACGAGGTGCCGCCGTGCCACTTCTTCTTGTAAAGATACATCGCGAGAGTATAATACTGTGGAGATGTATTGATGCGAGGAGACGACGTGTTTGTCGACCGTGACGCCGAACTCACGATGCTGAACGAGATGCTCCAGCAGCAGCGCCGCGGCGAGCTCCTGCTGCTGTACGGCAGGCGGCGCGTGGGGAAGACCGCGCTGCTTCGCGAGTGGGCCAGCCGCAGCGGTGTGCCCTGGAGCTACTGGATGGCGCTCAAGGAGCCGGCCGAGCTCCAGCGCCGCCGCCTCGCGGCCACCCTGCGCGGCCGCCCCCCGTCCGCCGCTGGCCCCAGTTTCTCCAGCTGGGCCGACCTCTGGGACGACGTCGCCACCCTCGTCCGCGACGACCGGCGCATCCTCGT
>DAOLDO010000596.1:0-4537 GCA_035327325.1 Chloroflexaceae bacterium
CTCCCTCAGACCGCGGGGTCGCGGGCTGAGGCGGCAAGGGGGCTGGGGGGTGAGGTCTGCGGCCGGGCTCCTGGCGCCGGCGCGGCCTTCATCCTTCATCCCTCACCGTGACCAGGCACTCGGCCTGCTGCCCGAGGGGCCGGCCGTCGAGGGTGATGTCGGCGAGCACCCTGGCGCGCCGGGCCTGGCCCGCCGGCGTGAGGGCCAGGGGCGCCGCGGCCTCGCCGTGGGGCGGCAGCGCGAGCGTGATCGCCCCGGGGACGAGCCAGCCCGCGGGAGCGGACAGCCGCACCTCGGCCAGGGCGGGGCGCGGGTGGGGGTTGCGCACGGTCACGCGCAGCTCCGCCGGCTCGCCCGCCCGGGCGGCGAGCTGGTAGGGCGCGATCGTCGCCGCGAAGCCCCCGCCGTCCCAGGCCAGGGCCTCGGGCGGCAGCAGCTCGCGGTGGAGGCGGGCCAGGGCCTCGCCGCGGGCCGCGAGCGCGTCGAGGTAGCCGGGCCCCGGCTCGAGGGGGGCGCCGTGGCCGCTCAGGACCAGGTCGGGCGCCAGGCGCCTGAGGAGCGCCGCGCTCGCCGCGTAGTCGTCGGGCCCGAAGCCGGCGGCGTAGACATAGTTGATGATCGTGCCGCCGCCGCCGTACTGGTCCCCCGTGATCAGCGCGCGCCGCCCGTCCACCTCCAGGCTGATCGCGACGGCGTGGCGGGTGTGGCCGGGCAGCGGGTGGAGCGTGAAGCGGTGCTCCTCCCAGGCGATCGGGACGCCAAGGGGCAGGCGGCGCTCCACCGCGATCGGCTCGTGCCAGAGGCAGGGCAGGTCGTGGTCGGCGGGGCGCTCCAGGATGTCGGCGAAGCTCTCGGCGGCCCAGACCTGAGCGCCCTCGCGGTCGCGCAGCAGGTTGCAGCCGGCCACGTGGTCGTCGTGGTAGTGGGTGGGGACCACGGCCTCGATCTGCGTTACGCCATAGCGCGCCTTGAGCGCGGGGATGCTGTAGAGCCAGGGGCGGCGCGCGGCCCGGTCGGCGCCGGCCGGCACGCCGGTGGCGAAGTCGTAGCCGAAGTCGAAGAGCAGGGCCTTGCCGCCGCGGGACAGCAGGGCGTAGCTGTTGGCCATGCTGGTGCGGTTCCAGAGCAGGTGCTCGCTGAGCTGCGCGTAGGGCGCCTCGAGCAGCGCGAAGAGGCGCAGGTTCTTCTGCTGGCGCGCCTGGATCAGCGCCCAGAGCCGCTCGACCGTCAGGTCGATCGCCGCGTCCACCTCGGCGATCGGCTCGCCGTGAGACGGGAGCAGCAGCTCGAGCCGGCGCGCCTTCAGGTCGAGCAGCGAGAGGACCGTCGCCGCCAGGCCCTCGCCCCCGCCGTAGCTCCACTGGGTGGCCGCCAGGGACCAGAGCTGGCCGGGGCCGGCGATCAGGTCGCCGGTGAAAGCTACGCGCCGCCCGTCCAGCGTGGCGAGCAGGCTGAGCGAGCCCGGGGTGTGGCCGGGGGTCGGCACGACGGTGAAGCTGTGGCCGGCGAAGCTGTAGTCCTCGTAGTCGCGCAGGGTCCCGGCGACGGGCACGGGCTCGGCGAGGGCGAAGCGGTCCTGGCGCGGGTTGTAGCTACCCAGCAACTCGCGAGCCTGCCAGTGGGCCTCCACGTCGTCGAGCAGCGCCCGCTCGGCGTGGGGCGCCCAGACCCGGGCGCCCGCGGCGACGGCCAGGGGCAGGCTCTGGGCCTGGTCGCGGTGGTGGTGGGTCAGCAGCACGTCGCGGAGCGGGCCAGCCGCGCGCATTGCCGGCAGCTCCAGGGCGCGGCCCGCGCCGAAGTCCACACAGGCGCACCCATCGGGGCCCGCGACCACGTAGACGTTGCAGGTGTCCTCGACGCGCCAGAGATGCTCGGAGAGCTGCATGGCCTGTCGCTCCACCTCGCCGCTCACGGGCGGCCCCACGGCCCGGCGGGGTCGAACACGCCGACGCGGCCGCTCGCGACGGCGTCGTGGGCGAAGATGTACATGGCGGCGGACCAGGACTGGCCGGCGAAGCCCATGGGGCGCCCCGAGCGGCCGTGGAACCACTCGTTGAACTCCCACTCGCCCTGGCGGCCCTGGCGGCACATCTCGGCGAGGCGGCCGAGCTGCCGTGCGGCCTCGGCGTGGCGGCCGGCGCGCACCAGGGCGGCCACGTAGAAGCCGCCGATGAAGGGCCAGGCCCCGCCGTTGTGGTAGTGGTCGGGCTGGTTCAGGTTGCGCACGCGGTAGTAGTCGCGCCAGTCCTTGTCCCCGGGCTGGAGCGGCGGGTAGACCGCGCGCACCGGGTAGGGCTCGGCGAGCCCGCAGCCGTGGATGTAGTCGAGGATGCGCTCGGCCTTGGGCTGGTCGGCCACGCCGAAGAGGATCGCCACCAGGTTGCCGAGGGTGTCGAAGCGGTCGGCGTAGTCGCGGAAGGCCATGTAGGGCAGGTAGAAGGGCCGCTCGACCAGCTCGGTCTCGACGCGCCTGCGCACGTAGAGCCACTCCTTGCGCTCGCGCGCCACCCACTCCAGGTCGCCCGGCTCCTCCGGGCCGACCCAGAGCAGCCGGTTCAGCTTCAGGCGCACGTCGGCGGCCTGGGCCTCGTGCCAGGCGCCATCGTGGCCGAGGGCCGCGCCCAGCAGGGCCATGCAGCGCCAGGCCGCGTAGTAGAGGGCGTTGTCGAAGAGCACGTTGTAGCGGTTGGCGAACAGGTCGGCCCAGTCCATGGCCTCGTGGACCTCGAGCAGCCCGCACTCGTTCGAGTCCTGGTAGCGCAGCCAGAGCAGGGCCCGCTCGAGGCTCGGCCACGCCTCGCGCAGCGCGGCCAGGTCGCCCGTGCGCGCGTAGGCCGCGTAGTGGCCGACGATGTACCAGAGGTTGCCGTCCACGCACCCGGCGTGGATGCTGTCCTCCACCGCCACCCCCGGCCGGCCGCCCACCTCGAGGCGGCCGCCGTGGGCGATCAGGGCGGGGTCCTCGACGTCGCTGAAGCCCACATTGTGCGGGATCTTGCCGAGGGGCGACTGGAAGCGCCCGAGGGTCGCCAGGGAGCGCCGGTGGATGGCCGCCCCCGCCTCGCCCAGGCAGAGCAGGCCGAGGCCGGCGATCATGCTGTCGCGGGCCCAGACCTGCTGGTAGGCCGCGCCGGCCGCCACCAGCCCCAGCTCGCCCCCGTTGGCGAGCAGGACGCGCTCGGCGCGCTGGCGGGCCTCGGCGACGAGTGACTGATCCATAGCTGTTCTGCCCCCAGGGCTACGAGTGTTCGCCACGAAGGCCACGAAGATCACGAAGGTACGCGAGAAGCTCTGCCAGGAGGGGCTCTGCTGAGCCGCTCGCTCGGCTCGGCCATGCAGGTCAGGCGCGGCGCACGCCCCATCCCTTCGCGATCTTCGTGCTCTTCGTGGTATGCATCGTCCGCCCCGCTAGCGGGCCGTCACAGTCAGCTCGCGCCAGGCCGGGTCGTCGGCGCGGCCGGCGCTGCCGAGGAAGTTGCCCATCTTGTCGGCGACCGTCGCGGCGACGGCGGCGCGGGCGGCCTCGAGCTGCTCGGCGGGCAGCGCGCTCATCGCGGCGTCGCTCAGGCGCTCGGCGCGGCCGAGGGCCGCCAGGGCCGCCAGCTCCAGGTCGGTGGCGATGTTCACCTTGCTCACCCCGCCGCCAGGGAGGGCGATCGCCGCCCGCACCATCTCCGCCGGCACGCCCGAGCCGCCGTGGAGCACCAGGTGGCAGGCGCTGCGGGCCCGGATCGCCTGGAGGCGCGCGAAGTCTATGCGCGGCTGGCGCACGGTGTAGACCCCGTGGGCCGTGCCCACCGAGACGGCCAGGGCGTCCACCTCGGTCGCGGCGACGAAGGCCGCCGCCTCGTCCGGGTCGGTGTACAGCTCGGTGTCGTCGTCGGTCTCGATCCGGTCGGTGGTGCCGATGCGGCCGAGCTCGGCCTCGACCGAGACGCCGAAGCGGGCGGCGTACGCGACCACGGCCTGCGTCTGGGCCAGGTTCTCCGCGAAGGGCTGCTCCGAGGCGTCGATCATCACCGAGGTGAAGCCCGCGGCGATGGCCGCCTCGATCGTGGCCATGTCCTTTGTGTGGTCGAGGTGCAGCACCACGGGCACGCTGATGCGCTCGGCGGCCAGCTGCCGGTAGAACTCGGCGGCGAAGGCCGCGGGGGTGACGTCGTAGCGGCGGAACTCGTTGGACGAGATCTGCACGATCAGCGGCGAGCGGCAGCGCTCGGCGGCCAGCAGGGTCGGGCGGATCATCGCCACGTAGCGCGGCGAGAAGGAGCCGAGGGCGTAGCCGCCGCGCTCGGCCACCGGCAGGGCCTCGCGCAGGGTCAGGACGTTGGTGGGCCGGTCGGGTGTCATCACAGGTTCCTCCCTCGGGGTCTGGGGGTCGGTCAGCTCGGCGGCGCGTCGGCGCCGGCGAGCGCGCCGCCCGGCTGCCCGAGGGCCACCAGGCGGCTCCACGGCCGAAACTCGGCCTCGTAGTGGGCGGCGTAGGCCCTGTGGCGGGCCTCGTCCGGGGCGATGGGCGCGCTGGCCTGCCCGACGG
>DAOLDO010000597.1:0-4535 GCA_035327325.1 Chloroflexaceae bacterium
GCGACTTCTGACCCGCTGGTTTGGACGGTCACGCTCGCCGGGTTGGCCGGCCCGCCCGTGGGCGGCGACCCGTTGCCGGCGAAGTAGGCGGTCACGGTGTAGCTGCCGTCCGGCCAGGGCACGCTGCCGAGCACGGCCCGCCCGTCGAGGTTGGTCTTCGCGGCGGCGCCAAGGGGCCCGCCCGCCCCCTCTGCGACGAAGAGCACCGTGGCGTCGGCGATCGGCCCGCCGGCGGCCGTGCGCAGGGTGGCCACCAGGCCCGTCGGCGCGCCCGTGACGGTCGTGACGGACCCCGCGGGCGCGAGGGCCAGGGTGGTCGCCGCCGGCACGATCGTGAAGGCGCCAGTCAGCCGCGCGCTCCTGTAGCCCGCCTCGCCGCCGTAGGTCACGAGGAGCGGGTAGGCGCCCGGCGGCTGGGCCAGGTCGAGGGCGAAGCCGGCCTGGCCCGCCGCGTCCGTGGTGGCCAGGGCCACCTGCCCGCCGAGGAAGAGGCGCAGCCCGCGCCCGCTCAGGGCCGCGCCGCCGCCGTCCACGAGCCGCACCGTGAAGCCGACCCGCGCGCCGTAGGCCCCGCTCGCCGGCAGGGCGACGGCGACGATGGCCGTGTCCCTGGGCGCGCCGGGCGGCTCGCCGGGGACGAGGGGCGGCACGGTGTAGTAGGCCCCGCTGTTTGTGTCCAGGCTGACCTTGCCGGCCGCGCCGGCGGCCTGCACCATAAAGGCCGTGCCGTCCGCCAGGCTCACGCCGCCGGCGGGGCCGACCCAGCGCGTCGGGTCGGCCGGGTCGGGGCGCAGGTCCACCGACTCCCAGCGCCCGCTGCCGGGCTCGCTGTAGGTCACCCAGACCTCCTGCACGCCCAGGCGCGAGCCGGCCACGCCCGCGGCGCCGTTCACCACGAAGGCGCTGAAGGCGACCCTGCCGTCGGGCAGGCGCTCGCTCGCCACCTGCGCGATCTCGGGCGCCGGAGCGAGGCCCGCCGCCCGCCGGTCCGAAGCGGGCCAGTCGGCGTCCAGGTAGAACAGCTTGAACTGCATGCTCGAGAAGACGCGATACGCGCTCGCGCCGCCCGGCTCGGCCCGGTACTGGGCGGGGACAACCATGAGCCTGGCGGCGCCGCCGCGCAGGGCGTCGAGGTGGTTGGCGCTCCAGGGCTGGCTCGGGTAGAAGGTGTCGCCGAGGAACTTCAGGAAGCCCCGCGCGTTCTCCGTGGCAGGCGCCGAGGTGAGGGCCAGCTCGGCCCGCTCCTCGAACGCGCCCCCGCGGAAGCCGACCCCGCGCAGCACCTGGGGCCCGCCCGGCCCGCTCACGTCCACCTCGCGCCGCTCCAGGGGGAGCAGCGGCTCGGTCGGGTTGGCCACCACCGCGCCGCCGGGGCCCTCGTAGTAGACGGCCTCGACCCGACTGCCGTCGGTGTCGGTCAGGGTCAGGCTGCGCCTGAGCGGGCTGCTGTTCACGGTGACGATCTCGGAGCCGCCGCTGGTGCCGACCCGCAGGCCGAGGGCCGCGCCCGGCGTGCCGGCCGTCACGTCCCGCACGCCGTCCACCAGCTGCGGCGCGCCCGGGGCGGTCAGCTTGCCCGGCAGGTCCACCTGCAGCATCGGCAGGCCGTAGAGGACGAACTGGAGCAGGGTCTTCTCGTCAATGCCGCTGAGCGCCGCCTTCTGGGCCAGGTAGTCCTGCTTGGCCCGCACAACGGCCTCGCCCACGGCGACCGGGCCGTCGCCCGTGCGCATAGCCTGGGAGATGTTCAGCAGCAGGCGCTCGCCGTACTCGACCAGCTCGGTGTCGCCGTAGGCGAAGCCCGTGGCGGCGATGTAGGTCGCCCCGGCCCGGGCCCAGGCCGCGGGCCAGTCGGGCTCGGGCGAGAAGCCGGGGATGGCGCCGGGCGCCGGCACGTTGTAGCCGCTGTGGCAGCCCAGGCCGAAGAGGATGGTGTTGGTGAAGTCGGCCCCCGACTCGGCGACCTCGCTCGCCAGCAGGCTGGTTGCGTAGTCGGCGGCCAGGGCCGAGCCGGCGGCGAAGTGGCCCGTGAAGAAGACCATGTCGTTGCGCACGGCCGGGTCGAGCAGCCGCGCCCGCAGGTCGTCGGCGCTCCAGGCGCTCGGGTCGTCGGGGCCCAGGCCCTCGGGCTGGATCAGCCGCTCGGGCGCCACCGTCGGGCCGCCGGGCGCGCTCAGGCCGGCCTGGAGGTCGGCGAACACCGCCTCGGCGCCGTCGGCGACGAAGTCGTACCCGCTCACCAGGGCCGAGCGGGGGCTGACCAGGCCGGCCGCGCCGGCGTAGGCGGCGAGCATGCCGCGCACGGTCGCGGCATCGCCCACCAGGCGGCCGACCGCCAGGTCGGGCACGGGCAGCTCGTAGGCGCCCCGCCTGATGAAGGTGGAGGTGCCGTAGGCGTCCTGGCCGCTCACCCGGCCCTCGCGCAGGGCGGCGTTGGCCGCGCTCAGCTCCTCGACGGGCGGGAAGTACTCGCTCTCGTTGGCCAGCCCCGCGACGTCCGGGTAGCGGAAGAAGGGGATGGCCTCGTCGCCGCCGACCAGCACGATGTAGCGCAGGCCCGGGTAGGCGGCCCTGTGGGCGTCGGCCACAGCCTTGATCTCGCCGGCCAGCAGGTTGGCCGCCGCCACGCAGCTCGTGTTGGCCGCCAGGGTCGCCCGGGCCGCGGCGGCGCGCGGGAAGCGGGGGCCGCCCGCGGCCGGCTGAGACAGGTTCACCAGCAGGCCGTCCACCTCGGGGCGGCCGGCGAAGGCGGCCAGGTCGGCGAGCAGGACCGGCTCGTCGGCGTCGGGCACGCTCGCCGCGTCCCAGAGGATGAGGGTCTGGAAGGTGTCGGGGGCGATCGGCCCGCCGGCGATGGTGGGCAGGCCGGCGTCGGGCGCCCGAATGTCCGAGCAGATGCCGCCCTGGAAGCTGACCGCGACGGCGAAGTCCGTGCCCTCGGGGGCGACGACGCGCACGTACAGGTTCTCCGCCAGGTCCCAGGTGTTACGCTCGATCGTGAGCCGGTCGGCCGCCGGGTCGGCGGCGAAGGCCATCAGGCTGGCGCGGGCGGCCGCCGCGTACTGCTCGGGCAGGTAGGCCCCCGGCAGGTACGCCCCCGGCAGGTACGCCCCGGGCAGGTAGGCGCCCGGCAAGTAGGCCCCCGGCAGGTACGCCCCGGGCAGGTACGCCCCGGGCAGGTAGGCGCCCGGCAAGTACGCCCCGGGCAGGTAGGCCCCCGGCAGGTACGCCCCGGGCAGGTAGGCCCCCGGCAGGTAGGCGCCCGGCAAGTACGCCCCGGGCAGGAAGCCCGTCGTCTGCTCGTCGGCGGCCAGGAGCTCGGCGCTCTGGGGGCGCGAGAGCTGCCCGTAGACCCGCTCGAGGTCGCGGTGCAGGGTCAGGATGCTGCCGGGGGCGCCCGCGAGCTCGACGCGCACGCGCCCGCCGGGGCCGACGGGGAAGCGGTACCAGCGCTCCTGGTAGGGCCTGCTGATGCTCTGGCTGGCCGCGCCCTCGGCGCCGCCCGGCGCCCCCGTTGGCAGGAGCTCGATCGGCAGGGCGTTGGTCCACAGGTCGTTGGCGCGGATCGGCGCGCACGCGCTGAACTCCGAGGTGTTGCCCGCGGCGTCTGTGGCGATGGCGCTGATCCAAGTGCCGGCGAGGGCCGGGTCGGCGACGCTCAGGCTGAAGGGCGCGCCGGCCGCGGCCGCGACCGTGCCGAGCAGGGTCTCGCCGTCGCCGGGGCCGCTGAGGCGCGGGGAAGCACCCTCGCCGCCGTCGGCCAGCCGGCAGGTCGCGCTGGCGTAGAGGTCCACCGTGTAGACGCCGGGCGCCGCGTCGAGGCCGCCGGCGATCAGGATGCCGCCCTCGGCCTCCTCGACGTCGAGCGCCAGGCCGTTGGGCGTCGGGCCGTCGGCGCCCAGGTCAATCGCCAGGCCGTTGCGGCTGAAGCGGTTGCCGCGCAGCGTGGCGCCCTCGCCCGCGGGCACGCTGATCCCGGCGCCGCCGAAGCCCGTGATGATCAGGCCCTGGACGCTGCTGGCGCCCCCAACCAGCACCAGGCCGTCGGCGTCGTCCGCCAGCAGCCCGCCGTCCAGCGTGACAGTGGGGGCCAGAGCGGTGGCGCCGGGCTGGGTGAGGCCCTCAATCGCCGTCGGGCCCGTGAGGGGCGGGAGGGGCGAGGCGGGGGTGATGACCGGGCTGCCCGCGATGGCGAAGCCGATCATGTCGGGGCCGGGGCGCGCGTTGGCCGCCTCGATCGCGGCGCGCAGCGAGCCCTCGCCAGAGTCGGCGGCGGTGGTGACCACCAGCGCGGCGGGCCCGGCCTCGCGCTCGAAGGCGCCGCTGTCGCAGGCCGCGCCCTGGGGGCGGGCGACGCCGCGCTGGTCGGCGGCGGGGCAGGCGGGGCCGCCACCGCCGTCGAGGGCGAGGCTGCCGGCCGTAAGGGCGTGGGTGGGGCTGGGGCCGCCGTTGTTGGCCAGGGCCTCCAGGCCGGGGTCGGCGGCGAGCCGGTCGCTCGTGCCGCCGCCGCAGCCGCCCGCGGGGGCGAGCATGTT
>DAOLDO010000598.1:0-4509 GCA_035327325.1 Chloroflexaceae bacterium
ACGATCGGAGCATCGTCCGCCGCCAGGCGATCGTGCAGCGCGCGTGGATCGAGCTGTTCGAACATGGGCCCGAGCTACCGTTCCTTCCGCTCGGGGACAAGCGTGGACCCTCAGACGTCCACGTCGGCGATCGCCACGATCTGGTGGTCGCGCAGGAGCTGGGCCAGGCTGCCTCGGGCGCGCCAGGAGCTGTACTCCTCGCTGTACGAGCGCACGATGAAGCCCGCCACCTGGGGGCGGAGCGACTCGGGGTCGAACTCGTTCACGCCGGTGTTGCCGATGTGGGGGGCGGTCATGGTGACCAGCTGCCCGCAGTACGATGGGTCGGTCAGGACCTCCTGGTAGCCGGTCATGCCGGTGTGGAAGACCACCTCGCCGACCCGCTCGCCCGGGGCGCCGAACGAGCGCCCGGGGAAGACCCGGCCATCCTCGAGGACAAGGACTGCGTCCATAGCTCGCTTTGCTCGCTGAGGGGTGAGGCGTGAGCCGCTCGCTGCGCTGGCTCTGTGAGGTGTGATCTGCTCACACCTCACACCTCACACCTCACACCTCACAGAATACCGCCGGCCATTGTAGCACGGAAATCCCCCTATAATAGCGCCTATGCGCGTCCTCCACATCTACAAGGACTACCCGCCGGTCCTGGGCGGGATCGAGAACCACCTCGAGCTGCTGGCCGAGGGCCTGGCCGCCCGCGGGCACGAGGTGACCGTGCTGGTGAGCGGACTAGGCCGGGCCACGACGGTGAGCGAGCGGCGCGGCGTGCGGCTGGTGGCCGCGGGGCGGCTGGGCACCGCGGCCTCGACGCCCCTGAGCCCGGCGCTGCCGCTGCTGCTCGCCCGCGAGCGGCCCGAGCTGATGCATCTGCACCACCCCTACCCGCCGGGCGACGCGGCGGCCCTCGTGGCGGCGCGGGGCGCGCCCCTGGTGGTGAGCTATCACAGCGACATCGTGCGCCAGCGGCGGCTGGGCGCGGCGACCGCGCCCCTGGTGCGCGGCACCCTGCGGCGCGCCAGGCGCATCATCGCCACGAGCCCGGCCTACATCCGAAGCTCGCCCTTCCTGGCGCCGGTGGCCTCGCGCTGCCGCGTCGTGCCCTACGGCGTGCCGGTGGACGAGTTCGGGCGGGCCGACGCGGGGCTGGTGGCCGCGTTGCGGGCCGAGCACCCGGGGCCCGTGGTGCTCTTCGTCGGGCAGCTGCGCTACTACAAGGGCGCCGACCGGCTGGTGCGGGCCATGGCCCACGTGCCCGCCCGGGCGGTCATCGTCGGCGCGGACGCCACGGTGCGCCGGGCCGAGCTCCAGGCCCTGGCCGCCGAGCTCGGCGTGGCCGAGCGGGTCCACTTCGCCGGCGAGCAGAGCGGGGCCGCGCTGCGGGCCCACTACCACGCCGCCGACGTCCTCGCCCTGCCCTCGGTCGAGCGCAGCGAGGCCTTCGGCATCGTACAGGTCGAGGCCCAGGCCGCCGGACTGCCCGTGGTCTGCACCGAGCTCGGCACCGGCACGAGCTACGTCACCCGCCACGGGCGGACGGGGGTCGTCGTGCCGCCCGACGACGTGCCGGCCCTGGCCAGGGCCCTGCGCGCCCTGGTCGAGTGCCCCCCCCTGGCCCGCGCCCTTGGCGAGGCGGGGCGCGCCAGGGCCCGCGCCGAGTTCCGCCTCGAGCGCATGCTGGACCGGGTCGAGGCGGTGTACGATGAGGCGCTGCGGGGGGACTAGGCTTTGAGGGATGTAAGGATGAAGGATGAGGGCCGCAGCAGCGCGCCCGCCCGCCCCGGGCCTGCTCCCCGCCCTGGGCAGGCCGCACGCCCGCCCCGAGCGTAGGGGCGGCCCCACGAGATCGCCCTCTGAAGGAGGCCCCATGACCGACCGGACCGAGCGCCTGCGGGCCAACCTGGCCGCCGCCGGCATCCCCGCCACCGAGGAGGACCTGGCCGGCATCGCGGCGAAGGGCTTCCTGAGCCGCCTGGCCGACTTCGAGCGCCTGGTCGCGGGGGTGGACCCGGCGGCCCTGCCCGACTACCTGGACGCGGCGAGCCTGCCGGCGCCCCCCGATGCGCCCGCCATCCCCGCCGAGGCCGCCCCGCCGGTCGAGGCGCCGCCCGGCTCGATCCTCGACGCCGCGGCGCGGCTGCGCGCCCGCGAGGTCTCGCCCGTGGACTTGGCCGAGGCCGCCCTGGCCCGCATCGCCGCCCTCGACCCGCGCCTCAACGCCTTCCAGCTCGTCGCCGCCGAGGCCGCCCTGTCCGACGCCCGCGAGGCCGAGCGCGAGCTGGCCGCCGGTCGCGACCGCGGCCCGCTCCACGGCCTGCCCGTGGCGGTGAAGGACCTCTTCGACATGGCCGGGCTGCCCGCCGCGGCCGGCTCGAAGATCCGCGCCGGCGCGATCGCCGACGAGGACGCCACGGTGGTGGCGCGGCTGCGGGCGGCCGGGGCGGTGATCGTCGGCCGGACGCGCATGTCCGAGTTCGCCTACTCGCCCGGCTCGAACAACGCCCACTACGGCCCGACGGCGAACCCCTACGACCAGACCCGCGACACCGGCGGGTCGAGCAGCGGCTCGGCGGCGGCCGTGGCGGCGGGCATGGCCGTGGCCGCCCTCGGCACCGACACGGGCTGCTCGATCCGCATCCCCGCGGCCTTCTGCGGCCTGGTCGGGCTCAAGCCCACCTGGGGCCGGGTCAGCCTGGCGGGCGGCGTGACCCTCTCGTGGTCGCTCGACCACGCCGGGCCCCTGACCCGCTGCGTCGCCGACGCCGCGGTCATGCTCGCCGTGCTCGCCGGGCCCGACCCGCGCGACGGCCGCACGCTGCGCCATGCCCCGCCCTTCGAGGCGGCCGACCTGACCACCGGAGTGGCGGGCCTGCGGGTCGGCCTGCTGCGCTCCGACGGCGGCGGGGCCGCCATGGCCGGCCCCGAGCAGCTCGGGGCGGCGCGCAGGGCCGCCGAGGCCCTGGCCGCCGCCGGCGCCGAGGTGGTCGAGCTGGACATGCCCGAGCTGGACGCCCTGCGCGTGACCGGCGGCGCGATCCTGGCGATGGAGGCGGCGGCTTACCACCTGCCCTGGCTGCGCGGGCGCCTCGACGACTACGGCGAGTTCATGCGGCAGCGCGTGCTCGCCGCCTTCGCCTACGAGGCCGGAGCCTTCGTGCGCGCCCAGCAGGCCCGGGCGGGGCTGCGCCTGGCGGCCGCCCGGGTCTTCGAGCGCGCCGACGTGCTGCTGGGGCCGATCCACCCCGGGCCCGTGCCCGCCCTGGGCGTGCCGGCGAACAACGGGCTGGCCATCCCCTTCAACTGCCTGGGGTGGCCCGCCCTGACCCAGCCGGCGGGGCTCGGCGCCGACGGGCTGCCCCTCTCGGTGCAGCTGGCGGCGGCCCCGTGGGACGAGGCGACGCTGCTGCGGGCGGCCTACGCGGTCGAGCGGGGGCTCGGGCTGGTGAGCCCGGGTCTCTGAGCGGCCGCCGCCGGGGCGCCCGCCCTGCTCAGCGCTCCAGCGGGCGCCCTTCGTCGTTGCCCCACTCGTTCCACGAGCCGTCGTAGAGGGCCGCGCGCCTGCCCGTGGCGAGCTCGAAGGCCAGGGCGGCGGGCGTGGCCGAGACGCCGCCGTTGCAGTAGGCCACCACCTCGCGCTCGCCCAGGCCGCCCAGGTTGACGCCGGCGGCGGCGAAGCGGGCGCGCAGCTCCTCGGGCGAGGCATAGGTGTGGTCGTCGGGGCTGAGCAGGCCCTGGTAGAAGACGTTGACGGCGCCGGGGATGTGGCCCCCGCGGGCGGCGCGCGACTCCTCGCCGCGGTACTCCTTGGGGCTGCGGGCGTCGATCAGCAGCGCGTCGCCGCCGAGGGCCGCGAGGACCTGGTCGGCGTCCTTGCGCAGGTGGGGCTGCGGGCGCGGCGTGAAGGCAGCGGGCGGGTGGGTCGGCGCCTCGGCCGTGAGCGGGCGGCCCTCGGCGAGCCATTTGACCAGGCCGCCGTTGAGCACGCGGGCCCGCTCGAAGCCGTAGTAGCGCAGCACCCAGAGCAGCCTGCCCGCGTACATGGAGTACCAGTCGTCGTAGGCCACGACCACGCTGTCGTCGCCGATGCCGAGCCCGCCGAGCACGCGGGCGATCTTCTCGGGCGGGGCCACCTGCACGAGCACCGGGTCGTCGAGGTCAACGATGTCGCGGGTCCAGTCGAGGTAGACGGCGCCGGGGATGTGGCCGGCCTCGTAGTCCTCGCGGCGGGCGAAGTAGTGGGGCTTGGGCTCGGTCGGCGGCAGCACCTTGCCGCGCATGTCAACCACGCGCAGCTGCGGGTGCCCCAGGTTCGCGGCGAGCCACTCGGTGCTGACGAGGGGGCCCTCGGGCAGCTCAAGCATGGGGGTTGCTCCTCCTGGTCGCAGGGTACGAGGGCATGATACCACGGGCCGGCGGCCCGAGCGGAGCGAGGGGCGCCCCTGCGATCACGCTCTGGGCAGGGGGCTCCCCTGCGACCCCTCGTTTTGTGGGGGGCCTGCCGCCAGGCCCCCCACG
>DAOLDO010000599.1:0-4490 GCA_035327325.1 Chloroflexaceae bacterium
GGCGCCGAGGCGGCCGAGCAGCACGTCGTAGGGGCGGGCGTTCTCGGGGTGCAGCTCGAGCCTGTTGCGCTCGAACTCCTGGGCCTGGTACTGGCGGCCCTCGATCGTCACCGCCTGCTGGGGGCCGATCGGGTAGCCGAAGACCTGCAGGCCGCCGTTCTCGCGCCAGTACGAGAGGATGCGCCCGCAGACCTGGTGCCCTGTCTCGGGGAAGCTCTGGCACTCGCCGCCGGGGGCGGGCGCGGGGGCCCGGCCCACCTCGGCCCGGAAGCGGTCGCTCAGCTCTTTTGTCAGGCGCAGGTACAGGTCGCCGAAGCGCTCGCTCGGCTCGATGTGGCTGCCCTCGAAGAACTCGTTGAAGCTGGTCAGCACCACGGCCTGGGCGTTGCGCTCGATCGCCGTCTGCCATGTGCCGCGGTAGTACTCGCCGCCCTGGCGGTCGCGGGCGTGGCCGCCGCGCACCTTCAGGTCGTCGTAGCCCGGCATCACCGTGGCGACGAAGGGGCGGGACTGGCCGGTGCGGCTGTTGTAGTCTGCCAGGCGTCGGCCGTACGAGGCCATGGCCGCGCCGGGGCGGGCCTCCCAGGTGATGTCGAAGTAGTAGAGCGCGTCGTAGGCTTCCAGGTAGCCGAAGTTGTCGGTGCCGCCGAACCAGAACTGCTCGCGCCCCGGGTCGGCGCGGTTGCGCAGCTCCTGCCATGCGCCGATGCCGCCGAGCGAGGGCGGGTTGAACCAGAAGACCGCCGGCTTGCCCTGGAAGCGCAGGTAGTTGGGCTGGCCGAAGAAGTCGCGCCTGAGCACGTCCAGCGCCCGGGCCAGGCTATCCACGCTCCTCAGGGCGCCCCAGGCCGATTGGTCGGGGATGATCGCCACCTGCAGGTCGCGTCCGCCCTCGCGGGCCAGCTCGATCAGGCGGCGGCAGCGCGCGTTGAGCCGGTCCTCGTCGGGGCCGTACCAGGTGCAGATCAGGGCGTCAATGCCGGCGTCGTCGGCCTGCTGGATGTGCCGGCGCAGGGTCGCCTCGTCGCCGCCCGCGTAGCGCGGGGCCGGCAGATCGCTCATGCGGTCGTAGCTCCAGTCCGACGGCTCCCACCAGGGGTAGTAGAAGGCCATGATCGGGCGGTCGGAGACGGCCCGGGCCGGCGCGGGCGCGCCCGCTGTGCCCGCGACCGCCAGCAGGGCGAGCAGGGCGGCGAGCAGGCGCGCGAGGCGGATTGACATAATAAAAGCTCCTTGCAAAACAGGTCAGAGTCGCGGGCATTGTACCCGGCCCGCCGCCGCCGCGCCGTAGCCGAACGGTCCCCTTTCTGCCTGGTACCCCCTGGCGCCGCGTGGCTCCGCCGGGAGGCGGATAGTTGCTAAGTCCAATATGTGGTATAGTGCGCCGGGGCGGCGTCGCCCCCTGTCTCCCAGCCGACCCTCTGAGGACACGATGGCCCCGCTTGCCGCCCGCGCCGGCCTCGCCCGGCTCAGCCCCGCCGTGTGGCGGATCCTGACCCACAGCCTGCTCTACGGCCTGGCCCTGAGCATCGCCGACCTGCTGTTCAACTTCTACCTGGTGAGCCTGGGCTACGCCGCCGACACGGCGGGCCTGCTCTCGACCGTCGGCCGGGGCGCCGGGATGCTGCTCGGCGGGCCGATCGGCCTGCTGATCGACCGGGTCGGGCCCCAGCGCGCCATCCTGGCCGGGCTGGCCGCCTACTGCGGCGGGTGGGCCCTGCTGCTCCAGGCCCGCGAGCTGTGGGCCCTGGTCGGTGCCCAGTTCCTGGTCGGCGCGGCGTACATCCTCGCCGCCACGGCCGTCACGCCCCTGCTCACCGGCGTCACCAGCGAGGAGGACCGGGCCACGGTCTTCGGGCTGAACGCCTCGGCCGCTCTGATCATCGGGCTGGTCGGCAGCGTGCTGGGCGGCGTGCTGCCGACCCTCGCGGCCGGGCTGCTCGGCGTGGGCCCGCAGGACACGGCGGCCTACAGGCTGGCCCTGGTCGCGGTGATCGCCCTCGGGGCCGCCGCCATGCTGCCCGTGCTCGGCGCCCTCCCCGTGGTCGAGGAGGAGCGGCGGGTGGGGCCCGTCGCCGACGCCGACCGGCGGCTGCCCATCAGGCGGCTGCTGCGCTTCGCCGTGGCCGGTCTGCTCCTCGGCATCGGCGGCGGGGCCATCCTGCCCTTCCAGAATCTCTTCTTCCGCGACGTGTTCGGCCTCGGCGACGCCGCGGTCGGCGTGGTGCTGGCCGTCGCCTCCCTCGGCATGGGCCTGGGGGCCCTGCTCGGCGCCCCGGTGACGAAGCGCACCGGCCTGCGCCGCGGCGCGGCCCTGCTGCGCCTGATCGCCGCTTTCGGCACGCTGGTCATGCTGGTGCCCGCCCTCGCCCCGGCCATCGCCGGCTTCTTCCTGCGCGGCCTCTTCGTGGCGGCCAGCTTCCCTATGAACGACGCCCTGGTCATGCGCCTGACCCCGCCGCGCCAGCGCGGCATGGCGGCCAGCCTGATGAGCGTGCTCTGGGCCGGCGGCTGGGCCGGCGCGGCCCTGGTCAGCGGCGCCGTGCAGATCCGCTGGGGCTTCGCGCCCCTGATCGTGGTCGTCGCTCTCAGCTACGTGCTCTCGGCCCTGGCGATCGTCACGCTGCCCGAGGGCCAGTAGGGGCGTATCCTGGGCGGCCCGCGGGCGGTCCATGGGTATGTACCCTGCGCACACACGCTACTACCTCGGCTTCAACCTGACCCCCGGCATCGGGCCGTCGCGCCTGGCCCGCCTGGTCGAGCGCTGCGGCTCCCTCGAGGCCGCCTGGCGCGCCGATCCCTTCGATCTGGCCGCGGCCGGGCTCGACGGCAGGGCCAGCGCCGCCCTGCTCGCCACCCGGGCCCGGGTGGACCTCGACGCCGAGCTCGAGCGGGCCGCGCGGGCCGGCGTGTCCCTGCTCACCCTCGACGACGCGGCCTACCCGGCGCTGCTGCGCGAGATTCCCGGCGCGCCCCCCCTGATCTACGTGCGCGGCGCCCTGGCCCCCGGCGACGACTGGGCCGTGGCCGTGGTCGGCACGCGCGCGCCGTCGGCCTACGGGCGCGAGGCCGCCCACACCCTCGCCCGCGACCTCGCCGCCTCCGGGGTCACGGTGGTCTCCGGCCTGGCCCTCGGCGTGGACGCCGTGGCCCACGAGGCCGCCCTCGGCGTCGGCGGGCGCACCCTCGCCGTGCTCGGCAGCGGGGCCGACCTGCCCTACCCGGCGCGCAACAGGCGTCTGGCCGAGCGCATTGTCGAGCAGGGCGCCCTGATCAGCGACTACCCCCTCGGGACTGCCCCCATGGCCGCTAACTTCCCGCCGCGCAACCGGATCATCAGCGGGCTGAGCCGGGCCACCCTGGTGGTCGAGGCGGGCGAGCAGAGCGGGGCCCTGATCACCGTGGGCTTCGCCCTCGACCAGGGGCGCGACGTCTTCGCGGTGCCGGGGCCGATCTTCGCCCGCCAGAGCGCCGGCTGCAACCGCCTGATCCGCGGCGGCGCCGGCCTGGCCCGCGCCGCCGCCGATATCCTGGCCGACCTCGACCTGACCTCCGCCACGGTGCAGCGCGAGGCCCGCGCCGAGCTGCCCGCCGACCCCGCCGAGGCCGCCATCCTCGGCCTGCTCACGCCCGAGCCGCGCCACATTGACGAGCTGGGCCGCGAGGCGGGCCTCAGCGCCCACGCCGCCGCCGCCGCCCTCGCCATCCTCGAGCTGAAGGGCCTGACCCGCCAGGCCGCGCCCCTCTGGTACGTGCTGGGGCGGTAGGGCGTCCATGCCCGCTGGGCAGGCGTGCCCCGGCGAGGCGGGGAGGCCCGGCGATCCGCTCAGTAGACCATCTCCCCCCGCAGGAATGCCGCGGCCCGCGGGTCGCGCGGTTGCTCCATGAGCCGGTCGGCCGGCCCGGCCTCGGCCAGTTCGCCGTCAACCAGGACCGCGGCGTCGTCGGCGAGGCGGCGGGCCTGGAACAGGTTGTGGGTGACGATCACCACCGTCGTGCCGCGGGCGGGCAGCCCCCGCACGGCGCCCTCGATCGCCGCCACGTTGGCCGGGTCGAGGTTGGCCGTGGGCTCGTCGAGCAGCAGCACGCGGGGCTCGACCACCAGGGCCCGCGCCAGGGCCACCCGCTGGGCCTCGCCTCCCGAGAGCGTGCGGGCGTGGGCCCGCGCCAGGTGGGCCAGTCCGACCCGCTCCAGGGCCGCGTCCACGGCTGCCTCGTCGGCGCGGCCGCGCAGGCGCAGCCCGTAGGCCACGTTGCGCCGCACCGTCGTGTCGAGCAGCAGCGGGCGCTGGAAGACCGTCGTCACCTCGCGCAGGGTCGCCAGGGGCGGACCGCCTGGCGGCATGGGTCTGCCGTCGTAGCAGAGCTGCCCCTCGTCGGGCGGCTCCAGGAAGTTGAGCAGCCGCAGCAGGGTTGACTTGCCGGCGCCGCTCGGGCCGAGCACGGCAAGGGCGCGGCCGGGCGCGATCGTCAGGCGCGCGACCCGCAGC
>DAOLDO010000600.1:0-4479 GCA_035327325.1 Chloroflexaceae bacterium
AACGTCGTAGTGGGATGCCCCGTCGCCGACGCGGCGACGAGGGTGGGCGAGCCGTCCACGGGCCACTATACGCCCCGCGGCGCGCCTGCGCGGGAAACAGTTCGCGCCCGCGGGTTGCATTTCGACAACCCGCGCAAGCCCCCCGCTTGCGGCGCAAACCTCCTGGTTTATGGTTCAAGCCCCCCGCTTGCGACGCAAACCCCCTGGTTTATGGTTCAAGCCCCCCGCTTGCGGCGCAAACCTCCTGGTTTATGGTTCAAGCCCCGCGTTTGTGGCGCAAACCTCCTGGTTTATGGCTCAAGCCCCTCGCTTGCGGCGCAAACCTCCTGGTTTATGGTTCAAGCCCCTCGCTTGAGACGCAAACCTCCTGGTTTATGGTTCAAGCCCCCCGCTTGCGGCGCAAACCATCTGAAGCTCCCCCGCGCTTAACGTAACGCTCGTAAAAAGATCGTCAAGGGTTTAAAGCTTTTTCCGACGTCGAGGCCCCACGCCGTGCTTCCTGACGCCATGTAAGGAGAATCGGCGCTTGTTCGCGGCAGTCGCGCTAGAGGTATGCTTCTTGATGCCGCCAGGCGGCGTGGGAGGCAACAGGCTGCCTCGCCTGGCGGCTCGCAGGCTCCCCTCAATTGTTAGGAGGTTCCCATGCAGCAGCGACGACGGTACGGGCCCGTTCCGAACCTGGCCCTGCTTCTGGCTCTGCTTCTGCTCGTGCCCCTGCTCGCGGCGTGCGGCGGCGCCGCGACCCAGCCCGGCGGCGCGGCCCAGCCTGACGCCGGTGCGACCGCCCCCGCGGGCGGCGCCGCGGCCACAGCCCCCGCCGCCGGCGCGGGCGGCGCCACCGCCGAGCCCGGCCAGCTCGGCACGGGCGAGCAGCCCGGCACCGGCCAGGCGACCGAGGGCGAGCTCGCCCCGCCCGATCAGCAGATCTTCAGGGTGCGCCTGGTCGCCTACCCCGAGACCCTCGACCCCGCCCTCGACGAGAACACCAGTGAGGAGACGGTGATCAAGCAGCTCTTTGCCGGGCTGACCCGCATGAGCCCCGAGCTGGTCCCCGAGCCGGCCATCGCCGAGTCGTGGGAGTTCAGCGAGGACAACACCCAGATCACCTTCACCCTGCGCGAGAGCACCTGGAGCGACGGCCAGCCCCTGACCGCCCAGGACTTCGTCTACGGCTGGCAGCGCTTCCTCGACCCGCGCACCGCCTCGCCCTACGCCGCCCTGATCACGGGCGTGATCGCCGGCGCCGAGGAGCTGAACAGCGCCGACGCGGGCGACGAGGCCGCCGTCGAGGCCGCCATCGCCAACCTCGGCGTGCGCGCCGTGGACGACCTGACCCTGCAGGTGGACCTGTCCGCCCCCGCGCCCTTCTTCCCCAGCATCGTCGCCCTGGGCAACCTCTCGCCGATCCGCCAGGACGTGGTCGAGCAGCACGGCGCGGCCTGGGTCGAGCCGGGCAACCTGATCGGCAACGGCCCCTTCGTCCTGCAGAGCACCACGCCCGGAGCCGACCTGACCCTGACGCCCAACCCGAACTACTACGAGGGCGCGCCGACCCTGCAGCAGCTGGTCTTCCTGGCCATCACCGACGACCCGACGGCCCTGGCCAACTACCGCGCCGACGAGCTCGACCTCAACCAGCAGCTGCCCCCGGCCGAGGTGCCGGGCGTGCGCGCCGACCCCACCTTCGGCGACCAGATCATCTCGGGCACCAGCCTCTCGACCTACTACTACGGCTTCAACACCACCCAGCCGCCCTTCGACGACCCCCTGGTGCGCCGGGCCATCGCCCACGCGATTGACCGCGAGGCCATCACCGACCAGGTGCTTAACGGCGTGCCCAGCCCGGCCCACAGCTTCATCCCGCCCGGCATGCCCGGCCACATCACCCTCGAGGAGGCCGGCGACGCGGCCCAGACCTTCGACCCCGCCGTGGCCCAGGAGCTCCTGGCCGAGGCCGGCTACGCCAACGGCGAGGGCCTCCCCCCCATCACCATCGCCTTCAACAACTGCTGCTCGCACGACCTGATCGCCCAGCGCGTCCAGTCGGACCTCCAGCAGCACCTTGGCATCCAGGTCGAGCTGGACCCGCGCGAGGCCACCACCTACTTCAGCGAGATCCGGCGCAACACCCCGGCCCTCTTCCGCACGGGCTGGAACGCCGACTACCCCGACCCCTACAACTGGGACTACCTGGTCTTCGGCCCCGAGAGCGACCAGAACTACGGCGGCTGGACCAACCCCGAGTTCACCGCGCTGCTCGACCAGGCCGCCGCCGCCACCGACGAGGACGAGCGCATCAGCCTCTACCAGGACGCCGAGCGCATCCTGGCCGAGGACGCCGGGGCCGCCTTCATCTACTACTACGGCCGCCTCGGCCTGGTCAAGCCCTGGGTGCGCGGCCTCAGCTTCACCGCCCAGGACCCGACCCTCGGCGCCTACTCGTACAAGGACGTGCAGATCCTGGCCCGCTAAATGCTGCGGTGCGAGGTGTGAGGTGTGAGGTATGAGGTGTGAGGCGCAAGCGAGCGGCTCACACCTCGCCTCACGCTCTGAGCAAAGCGCAAGGCTTATGCTAGGATACGTTATTCGCCGTTTGTTGGGCCTCGTCCCCGTGCTCTTCTTCGTGGCCCTGATCACCTTTGTGCTGATGCACCTGGCGCCGGGCGGCCCGTGGGACGCGGAGCGCCGGCTGCCGCCGCAGGTCGAGGCGAACCTCAACGCCAAGTACCACCTGGACGAGCCCCTGCCCGTGCAGTTCGCCTACTACCTGGGCGGGCTGCTGCGGGGCGACCTGGGGCTGAGCTTCACCAACCCGGGCTACAGCGTGCAGGCGGTGATCGGCCGCGGCCTGGGCGTGACCCTGCAGCTCGGCGTGCTGGCCGCGGCCGTGGCCGTGCTGGTCGGGGTGCCCCTGGGCGTGCTGGCCGCCCTGCGCAAGAACAGCCCGCTCGACTACGGGGCTATGTTCGTGGCGATTTTCGGCTACACCACGCCGGCCTTCGTGCTCGGCATCTTCCTGATCGTGCTCTTCGCCGTGCAGTGGCGCGTCCTGCCACCCGGCGGCTGGGGCCGGCCCGCCCAGATGGTCATGCCGGTGATCGCCCTGGCCGCGGCGCCCACGGCCATCCTGGCCCGCTACACCCGGGCCAGCATGCTCGACGTGACCGGGCAGGACTATGTGCGCACCGCCCAGTCCAAGGGCCTCGCCGACCGCACCGTGATCATGCGCCACATGCTGCGCAACGCCCTGATGCCGATCATCACCGTGCTCGGGCCCGTGATGGCGGCCCTGGTGACGGGCTCGTTCGTGATCGAGCGCATGTTCCGCATCCCCGGCATCGGGCGGCTCTATATTGACGCCATCTTCGCCCGCGACTACCCTCTGATCATGGGCACCACCCTGCTCTACGCCGTGGCCGTGGCTCTCTTCAACCTGCTGGCCGACGTCATGTACGTGGTGGTTGACCCGCGGATCTCGTACACGTAGGGGGCCCTCATGCTCGACGCTACCTCGCCCGACGCGGCCTCCAGCGCCATGGCGCCGGTGGAGCCGAAGCCGCGCAGCCTGTGGAGCGACGCGTGGCGCCGGCTGCGCCGCAACAAGGCGGCTCTGCTCGGCCTGACCATGATCGTCCTCCTGGTGCTGGTGGCGATCTTCGCCGACGTGCTGGCGCCCTACCACTACGCCGAGCAGCACATGGACGCCGTCTTCCGGCCCGTCGGCACGCCCGGCTACCCCCTCGGCACCGACCAGCTGGGGCGCGACCTGCTGAGCCGCATGATCTACGGCGCCCGCATCTCCCTCGGCGTCGCCTTCCTGGCCCAGCTCCTCGTGCTGCTGCTCGGGCTGCCGATCGGCATCATCGCCGGGTCCGGCTCGCGCACCGTGGACAACCTGCTGATGCGCTTCACCGACATCATGTACGCCTTCCCCGACCTGCTCTTCGTGATCATCATCCTGTCGGTGCTCGGGCGCAACCTGCTCTTCGTGCCGATCGCCATCGGCATCGTCAACTGGACGACCATGGCCCGCCTGGTGCGCGGCCAGATCCTCAGCCTGAAGGAGCAGGACTACATCCTCGCCGCGCGGGCCCTGGGCGTGCCCCAGCGCCGCATTGTCACCCGCCACCTGCTGCCCAACACCCTCACGCCGGTGATCGTGGCCGTGACCCTGGGCATCCCCCAGTACATCCTGCTCGAGGCGACCCTGAGCTTCATCGGCATCGGCGCGCCGCCCCCCGTGCCCAGCTGGGGCCTGATGATCAACGACGGCTTCAACTCGATCTTCAGCTTCCCCCACCTCGTGGTGCTGCCCGGCATCGCCATCGCCATCACCATGCTCAGCTTCACCTTCCTCGGCGACGGCCTGCGCGACGCCCTCGACCCGCGCTCGAAGGAGTGATATCGAGTCTATTACTTCGTCCGAGCTCAACTGCGGGATTGGGCGGGCTGGGGCGGCCACGCTAGGCCGCCCTTACG
>DAOLDO010000601.1:0-2774 GCA_035327325.1 Chloroflexaceae bacterium
TCGAGCACGGCGGCCAGGCGGTCCATATCGGCGGCCAGGGCGGGGTCCGCGAGCCGGCCCTCGAGCTCGGCGACGCGGGCGCCCAGGGCGGCCAGGTCGGCCCGGGCCGCCAGCAGCTCGGCGATCACGGCGCGCCCGGGCTCGCCCGCGTACTCCTGGGGCAGGTAGGCCACCCTGGCGTGGCGCCTGAAGGTGATCGCCCCCTCGTCGGGCGGCTCGAGGCCGGCGATGATGCGCAGCAGCGACGACTTGCCCACCCCGTTCGGGCCCACCAGGCCGATCTTCTCGCCGGACTGGATCGTCCAGCCAAGGCCCGCGAAGATCGTCCGCCCGCCGTGCACGCGCGCGATGTTGCTCAGGTCCGCGATGATCATGCCTGGTTCTCCCGCGGCGCGGGCCGGGGACGCGTGGCGCTCGTGTCAACGAAAAAGCGCCGTGGGCTGCCTACCCGGCCCACGACGCTCATCTGCTTAATGCTGAAAGTCCTTACACACACAGCCTGGCGCGGGGCACACTGCTCCTCTGTGCCGCGCCGAAGACGCCCCCGCGGGTGCTCTTCCAGGTGCTTGTGGTCTGGCTCCAGCGCATAGCCGGTCGCTCCGTGCGAAAAAAAGCTCGTCCTGGTCGCAGCATACCATCGGCGCGGCGCGGCGGTCAATCGGCCCTTCGGCGGAGGCGGGGGCGCATGGCGTTATAATGCCGGCGGCAGCAGCGCCGAGCTGGACAGCACAATGAGCGACGACCTGACCTTTCCACCCGGCTTCGTCTGGGGCGCGGCCACGGCCGCCTATCAGATCGAGGGCGCCTGGGACGCCGACGGCAAGGGCGAGAGCATCTGGGACCGCTTCGCCCACACGCCCGGCAAGATCGCCGGCGGCGCCACAGGCGATGTGGCCTGCGACCACTACCACCGCTGGGAGGAGGACGTGGGGCACATGGCCGACCTGGGTCTGGGGAGCTACCGCTTCAGCATCGCCTGGCCCCGCATCTTCCCCGACGGCGGCCGGACCCCGAACCAGCGCGGCCTCGACTTCTACCGGCGCCTGATCGAGGCCCTCAACAGCCGCGGCATCGCGCCCTCCGTCACCCTCTACCACTGGGACCTGCCGCAGGCCCTCCAGGAGCGCGGCGGGTGGCGCAACCGGGACACGGCCCTGCGCTTCGCCGAGTACGCGAGCTTCATGTTCGAGCGGCTCGGCGCGGAGGTGCCCTACTGGACGACCCACAACGAGCCCTTCGTCCACTACTACTGGGGGCACTTCCTCGGCAAGCACGCGCCCGGCCAGAGCAACCCGTGGTGGATCCTCACGGTCTGCCACAACCTGCTGCTCGCGCACGGCCTGGCGGTTGAGGCCTTTCGCGCCGTCGCGCCGCGGCCGGCCGCGCCGGGAGCGCCCCGGCCCCAGATCGGGATCGTGCTGATGATCTGGCCGAACCACCCGGCCAGCGACAGCCCGCGCGACGTGGCCGCCAACCGGATCGCGGACGGCGCGATGAACCGCCTCTTCCTCGGGCCGCTCTTCGCCGGCGGCTACCCCGAGGACGTGCTGCGCTTCTTCGGGCGGCGCGGCGTGCGATTGAGCGTGGCCCCTGGCGACATGGGCATCATCGGCGCGCCGATAGACTTCGTGGGCGTCAACACCTACACGCGGGTGATCAACCAGGCCAGCCGGCGCGACCTGCTCAGCGGGATGCGCCAGGTCACGCCGCCGGGGCCCCTCGACGCGATGGGGCGCGAGATCTACCCCGACGCGATCATCGAGGCCCTGCGCATCGTGCGCGAACACACCGCGCTGCCCCTGATGATCACGGAGAACGGCATCCCCCTGGAGGACGCGGCCGGCCCCGACGGCGCGGTGGACGACGGCGCCCGTATCGCCTACCTGCGGGCTCACATCGCCTCGGCCCGCAGGGCGATCGCCGAGGGGATCGACCTGCGCGGCTACTACGTCTGGACGCTGCTCGACAACTTCGAGTGGGCCGAGGGCTACACGGTGCGCTTCGGACTCATCCACACCGACTTCGCGACCCTGAAGCGCACGTGGAAGCCATCGGCGTACTGGTACCGCGACGTGATCGCGCGCAACGGCCTCGCGGGCCTGTAGGTCACGGCCCGGGCGGGGGCGCCGAGGCGTCGCAGTCGAGGCTCGCCGTGATCGTGGCGAACGCCTCGTCCAGGCTGCCACCATCGGGGACTGGGTAGAGATCGGCGCTGGACGCGGTCAGCTCCCCGAGCAGCGCCAGCCCATCGTGGTCGCCCACGTGCACCGCCAGCACGCGGACGCCGGCCGCCCTGAGCTCGGCGGCCACGGCGCGCGCCTCCGCGTCAGCGCCGGCGCGGGTGCCGGCGTCGGGGTTGTTCACGCCGTCCGAGAGCAGCACCAGCACGGACGCGGCCTCGGGGCGGCTCGCGGCAGCGAACAGCCCATAGCTGGCGCGGAGCCCGGCGGCGATGTCGGTGCTGCCCTGGGCCCTGATGCCGGCCAGGTGGGCGGCCACGGCCTGGGCATCCTCGGTGAGGGGGCTGTGGATACGAGCCGCGCCGCTGAAGCTCACCAGGCCCACCCGGTCGCCCTCGGCGCTGTCGCCTGCGAGGAAGGCCGCGGCCGCGTCGCGGACCTGCCCGTCCACGCCCTGGTCGAGGATCGAGGTTGAGCGGTCGAGCACGAGCACCAGGTCGAGGGGCAGGGGCTCGGCCAGGCAGCGCGCACCCTCGGGCGTAGGCGTGCTCGTCGCCGTCGCGGTAGGCGTGCTCGTCGCCGTCGCGGTAGGCG
>DAOLDO010000601.1:2874-4474 GCA_035327325.1 Chloroflexaceae bacterium
TAGGCGTGCTCGTCGCCGTCGTGGTAGGCGTGCTCGTCGCCGTCGTGGTAGGCGTCGCGGTAGGCGTGCTCGTCGCCGTGGGCGTGGGCGTGCTCGTCGCCGTGGGCGTGGGCAGCCGCTCTGGCGGCGCGGCGGGCGAGGGCGCGCTGATCGGCGCAAGGGTGGGCGACGGCGCAAAGGTGGGCGACGGCGCCGCGGGCAGGTCGGGCGGAGCGGCGGCCGGCATGCCGGGGGTCGGCCACGGCGTGGGCGTCGCGGAAGCCGGAAGCTCGGTCGCCACCGGGGTGACCGATGGCGCCGCCGTGGGGGCGAGGCCGAGGGCAAGGGCAGTCGCCGTGGGCTGCGCCGGAGCGTCCCAGCGGCGAGCGAGGGTCGGGGTGGCTGTGGGCCGCGCGGCGGTGCCCGTAGGAGCCACGGCCGCGCCGGTCGGCCAGGGCGCGGCTGGTCGCGTCCCGGCGCTCTCGCGGGGCAGGGGCGCAAGGCGGGCGACCGCCGCGCCCGGCAGGTAGATGCGATGCGGTCCGGCGAGGGCCGGCGCCGACAGCAGCGGGCCGGGGGCCCGGGCGATCCAGGGGAGCGGCACCTCGAGGCAGATCCGCCCGCCGCGCAGCAGCTGCGCCAGCGGGATGGTGACCATGACCGTGACGATCAGCGCGAGGCCGACGAGCACGAGGGACAGCCAGCGCACGAGCAGACGGCCGGTCGCCGTCAGCATGTGCAGGCCGAGGCCCGGCAAGGCCCGCAGCTCGCGGAGCGTCAGCCCGACCAAGGCGCGCCCGAACTCCTTGAGCACTATGGCGGTGGTGTTGTCGGGGTCGTTGAGGATGTCGGCGAGCAGGTCATGCTCTTCGACATAGGCAGGGAAGCGACGATCGAAGCTCCGTAGGACCTCGGCGAGGAAACCCCGAACTGGATCGTGCATGGGGGCCACCTGCTCCTCATTTGCTGGGTACGGGGCGCCCCCGTGGCAGCGGAGGGCCGCTCCGGAGGGCGCGGTCCGCGACGGCGTCGTTCTAGGCGGTCATGCTGGTGTCGTGGTACAGCATACGGGAGAACTTCGCCGGTGAACCTTACCCTATGCTCAGCGTTATCTTAGGAGGCCCTCGGGCTGCAGGTCTCGGGGGCGGATTCAGATCTCTCCGGCGAGGGGGCGCAGGCGGACGGCGATGGCGGCCTGGGCCTCGCGCATGGCGGCCTGGGCGTCCCGCTCGGCGGCCAGGGCCCGCTCGCGCTGCTCGGCCAGGGCCAGCAGTTCGGCGCCGGCCTCCGTGAGCCTGTAGCTTGCGGGGCGGCCCTCGCCCCGGCTCACCAGCCCGTCGCCGACGAGGGCGGCCAGGGCGGGGGGGAGGGCGGCCGGGCTCCAGGACTTGCCGCCGCGTGCGGCCACCAGCTTCTTGACCTGGTAGGCGGTCGCGGCGGCGCCGGCGGCCCTGACCGCGGCCAGAAGGTCAATCAGCTCCTGGGCGTGGGCGCCGGGGTCGGCCGGGGCCGGGGCCAGCTCCTCCTCGTCCGCCGCCAGATCGGCCGCGAGCTCGGCGAGCAGCGCGGCGTCGGGGGCCGGGCCGAGGCCACGAGCCCCGGCGATGACCGCCTCGACCCG
>DAOLDO010000602.1:0-4444 GCA_035327325.1 Chloroflexaceae bacterium
CGGGGGCGGCGACCTACGCGCGCACGAAGAGGCGGTCAATGGCGTCGGCGGGCTGGCGCAGGTTGGTGACCTCGTGCAGGGCGTCGCACCTGGGGGCGTAGGCGTAGATGTCGCTGCTGAGCGATCCGGGGTCGTAGACGCCCCACTTCCAGCGCTCCTCGGTGGCGAACCAGACCACGCGGCGGGCGCGGCGGCGGATCTGGTCGAAGGCGGCCAGGCCGGGGTCGTTCTCGTTGTTGCGCGCATCGCCGAGGACGATCACGGTGGTGCGCCGGTCGATCGTGCCCAGGTGATCGCGCACGAACTCGCCAAGGGCGGCGCCCAGGTCGGTCGAGTAGCTGCGGGTCGGGCGGATCTGCTGCATCACCTGCTCGATCGCCGCCTCGGGGCGCGACTCGGCGAAGTACATGGTCATGTCGTGGAGGTGGTCAATGAAGGCGAACGAGCGGGTGCGGCTGAGCTGGTCGTGCAGCGAGTAGATCATCAGCAGCATGAAAGTCATGACGTGCTGGGTCGAGACGCTGCGGTCGCAGAAGACGACCAGCTTGGGCTTGAGGTGGCGCTTGCGGTGCTTGACGACCATGGGCACGCCGCCGAAGCGCTGGTTGGTGCGGATCGTGCTCTTCGCGTCGAGGGTGCCGGTCTTGCCGCGGCGCTGGCGCAGGGCCAGGCGGGTGCGCAGGCGGGCGGCGAGCCGGTTGACGATCTTGCGCATGTCGTCGGCGTCGCGCTCGTCGAGGCGGTCGAAGGGCCGGTCGAGCAGCTCGCTCTCGGCGCGCTGGCGCGGGCGGGCCTGGCCGTCGCCGCGGGCCTGCTCGGCCATCTGCTGGGCCACCTGCTGGCCGATCTGCTCGGCGAGGGCCTGCTGGTTCTCGCGGGCGGCCTGCTCGATCGCCTGCAGAGCCTCCTCGGACATGCCCTGCTGGCGCAGCTGCTCGAGCAGCTCGCGCAGGGCCTGGTTGAGCCTGTTGAACTCGAGCTCGCGCAGGGCCTGGCGGGCCATCCACTCGCGGTAGCGCTGGTTGGTCACGTGGGGCGGCGGGATGCCGCCCAGCAGGTCGCGCATCTCCTGGCCGGACATGGGCTGGCCGGTCATCATCGAGCGGAAGAGCTGGGCGAGCTGCTGCGGCGTCATCTGGGCCAGCATCTGCTGGAGCTGGCGCATCAGCTGCTCGCGCTCCTCGTCGCTGAGCTGGCCGCCGCCGGGCTGCTGCATGGGCGGCGGGGCGTCCTTGCCGAAGTAGAGCGGGAACAGCTCGCGGAAGGTCTCGATGTCCTTGGCGTCCTTGATCAGGCTGGTCTGAATCGCCAGGGCGAAGAGCGCGCGGTCGGTGATGCCGGCCTGCTCGATCGCGCGCATGGCGTCGGCCGTCTCGGCCAGGCTGACGCGCACGCCCGCGGCGCGCAGCCCCGCGATAAACTCGGTGATCCGTCGTTCCATAGGCTGATCAGCCCCTCGCTTTCAGATCCGGGCGGAGCCCGAGGTGGCTCCACAGCTGGGCGCGGCTGGTGTTGGGGCGCCCCGGCGTGGGCGCCCACGTTGGGGCGCCCTTACGACCCGACCGAGCGCTGTGGCTCCATCTCAGTTGTTCCACTCGCTGCCGCCGCGGTAGCCGCCGCGGGGCCGGTCGCCCCGGTCGGGCCGCTCGGGGCGCTCGGGCCGCTGCGGGCGCTCGGGGCCCTGGAGGGCGCGGCGGGCCCGCTGGATGTCGCTCTCGTACTTGAGCAGCACGCTCAGGGTGGTGTCGAGGGTCTGCTTGTCGAGCTGGCGGCTGTTGAGCTCGAGCAGGGCCTTGGCCCAGTCCAGGGTCTCGCTGACGCTCGGGTGCTTCTTGAGGTCCATGCCGCGCAGGCGCTGGACCAGGGCCACGGCCTCGCGGGCGAGCCTGGGGGCCAGGCCGGGGACCTTGAGCTGGATGACGCGCAGCTCGGCCTCGAGGTCGGGGTAGTCAATGTGGATGTAGAGGCAGCGCCGCTTAAGGGCCTCGCTCAGCTCGCGGGTGTTGTTGGAGGTGAGCAGCACGGTGGGGTGGTGCTTCGCCTTGAGCGTGCCGAGCTCGGGCACGCTGACCTGGAAATCGCTGAGCACCTCGAGCAGGAAGGCCTCGAACTCGGCGTCGGCGCGGTCGATCTCGTCAATCAGCAGCACCACGGGCCGCTCGCTGGTGATCGCCCTGAGCAGCGGACGCGGCAGCAGGAAGCGCTCGGAGAAGAAGACGTCCTCCTCGCCCGCGAGCCGGTCGGCGGCCTCGCGCAGCGTCCTGGCGTCGCCGAGCAGGTCGGAGAGCTTCTCGCGCAGCAGCTGGGTGTAGAGCAGCTGCTTGGCGTACTCCCACTCGTAGAGGGCCTTGGTCTCGTCGAGGCCCTCGTAGCACTGGAGGCGGATCAGCTCGCGCCCGGTGGCGCCGGCCCAGCTCTTGGCCAGCTCGGTCTTGCCGACGCCGGCGGGGCCCTCGGCCAGCAGGGGCTTGCCGAGCTTATCGGCCAGGAACAGGGCCGTGCTGATCTCATCAGAGGCGATGTACTGCTGGGTGGCCAGCAGATCGCGGACGTCGCCGATCGCGTTCAGCATCGTGTGCCTTTCTGCAACTGCGTGTGAGCCGCCAGGGGGCGACGGCTTGGGGCCTGTGGGGTGCGCGGGG
Source organism: Chloroflexaceae bacterium (assembly GCA_035327325.1). Lineage (GTDB taxonomy): Bacteria > Chloroflexota > Chloroflexia > Chloroflexales > Chloroflexaceae > CAIWXH01. The sequence goes on from DAOLDO010000602.1 coordinate 2,643, forward strand.
GGGTACGGGGGGCTGCGATCCAGTATACCACGGCGCCACCGGCGGCGCCGGGTTTGTGACCTGGAAAAACGGGTGGTATAGTGTCGCCCATGAGCTACGCGCGCTACCCCGCCGTGCTGTTCGACCTCGACGGCACGCTCACCGACCCCTACGTCGGCATCACCACGACCTTCCTGCACGCTCTGGGCGGCCTGGGCCACCCCCCGCCCGACGAGGCGACCCTGCGCTCGTGGATCGGCCCGCCCCTGGGGGCGACCTTCCGCGCCTATCTTGGCGACGAGGAGCTGGCCCGGCGCGGCGTGGCCCTCTACCGCGAGCGCTACCGCGCCCTGGGCATGTACGAGAACCGGGTCTACGCGGGCGTCGCCGAGCTGCTGGCGGCCCTGCGCGGGGCCGGGGCGCGGCTCTTCGTGGCCACCTCGAAGCTGATCGGGCCCGCCGAGGGCATCCTCGCCCACTTCGGCCTGGCCGGCTACTTCGACGGCGTGGTCGGCGCCACCCCCGACGAGCGCCTGGCCACCAAGGCCGAGGTGATCGCCGCCACCGTCGAGCTGCTCACCCCGGTCGAGCGGGCCGGCTGCGTGATGGTGGGCGACACGGCCTACGACGTCGAGGGCGCCCGCGACAACGGCCTGTCCTGCATCGCCGTCAGCTACGGCTACGGCACCCTGGCCTCCCTCGAGGCCGCCCGCCCCCACGCGATCGCCCACTCGGTGGAGGAGCTGGGGGCGCTGCTGCTAGGTGGGCCGCGATGACGCTCCCCGCGATCGCCGACTTCCCCGAGCGCTACCAGTTCCGCTTCTGCCCGCGCTGCGCCGCGCCCCTCGAGGTGGCCGAGGTCTTCCACATGCCGCGCCAGCGCTGCCCGGCCTGCGGCTGGGTCCACTTCCCCCTGCCGAACGTGGCCGCCACGGTGGTGATCATGCACGCGGGCGGGGTGGTACTGGTGCAGCGCGACATCGAGCCCGACCGGGGCATGTGGCATCTGCCGATCGGCCACGTCGAGTACGGCGAGGACCCGGCGGCGGCGGCGCTGCGCGAGGGCGAGGAGGAGACGGGCCTGCGCCTGGCCGACGCGCGCTTCCTCACCTACACCCACGGGCCGTCCTACGGCGACCCGCGCCTGTTCTACCTCGTGCTCGGCTTCGTGGCCCGCAGCGTCGGCGGCGAGCTGACGGGCAGCGACGAGGGCCGCAACACCATGGTCGTGCCCCTCGACCAGCTGCCGCCCCTGCGCTGGTCAAGCCAGCAGGCGGCGGTGGAGGCGCTGCGCGCGCCGAGCCTGGGGGCGAGCGATGTTCCTGGAGCTTGATACGATCACCAAGTCCTACGATGGCCAGCCCGTGCTGCGCGGGGTGAGCCTGGGGGTGGGGGCGGGGGCTGTGGCGGCGCTGCTGGGGCCGTCGGGCTGCGGCAAGACGACGCTGCTGCGCATCGTGGCGGGGCTGGAGCACGCCGACGGCGGGGCGGTGCTGGTGGAGGGCCGGCCGATCGACCCGGTGCCGCCCCACCGGCGCGGCTTCGGCCTGATGTTCCAGGACTACGCCCTCTTCCCGCACCTCGACGTGGCCGGCAACGTGGCCTTCGGGCTGCGCATGCGCGGGCAGGGCGGCGCCGCGGCCCGGGCCCGCGTGGCCGAGCTGCTCGACCTGGTGGGGCTGCGCGGCTACGGGGCCCGCCGGGTCTACGAGCTGTCGGGGGGCGAGCGCCAGCGGGTGGCCCTGGCCAGGGCCCTGGCGCCGGGCCCGCGCCTGCTAATGCTCGACGAGCCCCTGGCCGCCCTCGACCGCACGCTGCGCGAG
>DAOLDO010000603.1:0-4444 GCA_035327325.1 Chloroflexaceae bacterium
GGCCGGTCTGCCGCGTGATCGCTACGCGCCCGCGCCGCGGGCCGTGTCCGGGGCGGCGCCGGAGGCCGCGCGTGGCGTGATGCGCCTGCTGCTCGCGGCGACGCTGCTGTCGGCGGTCGCCACCTTTGTCGGCCGGCTGGCCACCTCGCTGGCGATGAACGGCCTGGGCTTCGACGTCGGGGCCATCGGCGGCGCGCTGGCCGTGGGGGCCCTGGCCACGCTCCCGCTCCTGCCCCTGGTTGGCGCCCTGTCCGACCGGCTGGGGCGGCGGCGCTTCCTGGCGGCGGCCTACGTGCTGGGCGGCCTCGGCACCCTCGCCCTGGCCTTCGCGTCGGCCCTCTGGCAGTTCTGGCTCGCCTCGGCGCTGATCTCGCTCGCGGTTGCCGCTAGCAGCACGGTGATCTCGGCGCTGGCGGCCGACCTGCTGCCCCCTGGCGCGCTCAGCGCGGCGCTGCCGCGGATCATGGCCGCCGGCTGGGCCGCGGCTGTGATCGGGTTCGCGGGCGGGGGCTACCTGCTGGAGCGCCTGGGCCTGCTGGCCGTCGCCCTGCTGGCCGTCGCCCTGGCCGCCGCCGCAGCGGGGCTCCTCGCCCGCCTGCCGCTCCCCGCGCCGGCGCCGGGCCGCGCCGGCCCGCCCGCTGCCCCGCTGCGGCAGAGCAAGCAGGAGGCGCGCCCATGAACCCGCGCATCCTGAGCCTCAACCCCCAGCCCGCCGCGCCCCCCGCCCAGCCCGGGCAGCCCCTCGCGCTGGCTGTGCGCGAGGTGGCGGTGGCGGACATCCCGCTGCTGGCCGGGCTGCTGGGGCGCCTGTCGGACCAGACGCGCTGGCTGCGCTACTTCAGCGCCCGGCCGCTCCCGCCCGACGCCGCCCTGAGGGAGGCGGCGCGCATCGCCGGACTCCGGGCGCCGGCGGGTGCGGCCCTGATCGTCACCCAGGGCGAGCAGGCGATCGCCGTCGCGGAGCTCGCCCGCGACCCGGGGCGCCCCGGCGCTGCCGAGTTCGCGCTGCTGGTGCGCGACGACCACCAGGCTCGCGGGGTTGGCCGGCTGCTCGCCGGCAGGCTGCTCGAGCTCGCGGGTCGCGCCGGGGTCGAGCGGCTCTACGGGACAGTGCTCGCCGAGAACCGCGCGGTGCTGCGCCTGGTCGCGGGCCTCGGCGCGCCGCACCGCATCTGGCACGAGGACGGCGACGTGCGGGTGGAGATCGCGGTGGCGCCCCGCGCGGCGTAGGGGCGGCGCGGCAGACACCGCCCCCAGGGCCCGTTGGCCCCGGCGCTGGGCGCCCGCTTGTCTCTGCGGCCGAGACAGGCTACCATGGCGCACTCCCACCGTGCCCGCCACGACGGAGAGCGCGCCATGCCGCTGAGCCCGCCCACCCTCGCCGCGATCGCCCGCCACTGGGCGGACTTCTTCGGCTGCCGCGTCGCCGACCTGGAGGCGCCAGGCGTTCACATCCTTCCCCACGCCGAGCTGGAGGAGTACCGCGGCCTCTTCTGCCTCAGGCGGGGGGCGGCCACGCTCGTCTCGGCGCCGCCGGACCAGCTCGACCGCTGGCGGGGGCGGCTCGCGCGGCTGGGCGCCGACCCGCTCGCGGGGGCGGCCGCCGTCGCCCTGCGCCTCGGCGTCGTCCCCGCCCAGGTGATCGGCCCGGCCGCCTTGGCCTACGCCGACGCAACGGCGCTGCGGCCCCTGCCCACGGCGGGCACGCGCCTGCTGACGACCCTCGACGAGGAGGCCCACGCCACCCTGGCGGCCGCGTGCGGTCCCGAGGAGTGGGTCCACGGCGGCAGCGAGCTCGGCCTGCTGCCCCTGGCGGGGCGCTTCGCGCGGGGCGAGCTGGTCGCCCTGGCCGGCTACGAGCCCTGGGGCGAGCGGATCGCCCACATCGCCGTGATCACCCACCCGGCCCACCGCGGACGCGGGTACGGCGCCGAGGCCGTCAGCCTGCTGGCCGAGACGGTCATCGCCCGCGGGATGATCGCCCAGTACCGGACCCTCGTGGCCAACACGCCGTCGCTGCGGCTGGGCGCCTCGCTGGGGTTCGCGCCCTTCGCCGAGACCCTGGCGATCCGCCTGGCGCCGTGAGGCCGCCGGGGCCGGCTCAATCGAGCACGATGCGGACCGTCTGGACGCCTGCCTCGACCGAGACCTCGACCACGCGGGGCGGTTGCTCCTTGGTGAGCACGCTGATCTCGCCGCTGCGCTCAAGGCGGGCCACCGCCACCTCGCTCGGGTCGTCCAGCCGGGCGTTGGAGCGCAGGGCCGCCCGCAGGTCGCGCTCGCTGACGTGGCTCTTGCGCATCGCGTCCCACATGATCTCCCCATCCGTAACCAGGACGCGCGAGTGGCCCTTGAACAGCGAGCCCAGGTGCTCGGAGTGGAAGGCGATCACGGCGGCCAGCCAGTGCAGGCCGACCAGGACAAAGCCCGCCACGAGCGTGGCGAGGATGGCGTCGGTGCTGTTGATCGCCCGGCTGACCACCGAGCCCAGGATGATCCCCAGGATCACGTCGAAGGCGGTGTTCTTGCCGAGAAAGCGCTTCTCGCCCACGCGCACCATCACCAGGGCCGCCCCGTAGACGAGCACGGCCCGCAGCGCCATCTGCCAGACGGTCAGCGTGTCCACGTCGGTGCCCAGGGCCCAGCGGAGGCCCTGCCAGAGTGCATCAAGCATCATGTTCCTCTGCGGCCGGCAAGCTCTACCACCGACCTTGCGCCCGCTCGCCTCCAGGCGTGGGTATAACGCGCGGGAGCAGCCATCGGCGACGGCTGCTCCCGCGGTACGACTCGGCCCGGACCTGCGGGGCCCTAGCGGCGGTCGAAGTGCTCGTCGGCCCGGCGCTCGGCCTCCTCGCGGCTCCAGCCATAGTGCTCCTGGAGCTTGCCGACCAGCTTGTCCTTGTTGCCGGCGATCTGGTCCCAGTCGTCGTCGGTGAGCTTGCCCCACTGGATGCGGGCCTCGCCCTTCAGCTGGTTCCAGTTGCCCTTGATCACGTCCCAGTTCACTGGCATCGTTGCCTCCTTCAGATTAGATGCTTCAGTCCTATGTGGCACAGGTGCCGGGACTTGGCTCAGCAAGATAGGTGCCAGATCAGCGAGGCGACCGTGGCGCGGGCCGGGCGGGCGGCGCTCGCCCCGCCTGCCCGCTTCCGCTTTCCCGGCGGCACGCCTTCGCGTTCTCCTGACACGCTGGTATGCAGCTTGCGGCTGTGCCAGCGGTGCCCGCAGCCGCCCGCGCCCCGCACCGGCGCCCGCGATCAGGAAGGCCGAGCCCGATGGCAGAGCGCACGCCCCCGCCCGACGCCGACTGGTACAAAGACGCGATCATCTACGAGCTGCACGTCCGCGCCTTCCAGGACCACAACGGCGACGGCGTGGGCGACTTCCGCGGCCTGACCGAGCGCCTCGACTACCTGCAGGAGCTGGGCGCCACATGCCTGTGGCTGCTGCCCTTCTTCCCCTCGCCGCTCCAGGACGACGGCTACGACATCGCCGACTACACCGACGTGCACCCCGCCTACGGCACACTCGACGACTTCCGCGCCTTCCTCGAGGCGGCCCACAGGCGCGAGCTGCGGGTGATCGTCGAGCTGGTGCTCAACCATACCTCCGACCAGCACCCCTGGTTTCAGCGGGCCCGCCGCGCCCCCAGGGGCAGCCCCGAGCGCGAGTTCTACGTCTGGAGCGACACCCCCGAGCGCTACACCGGCGCCCGGATCATCTTCCAGGACTACGAGCACTCCAACTGGGCCTGGGACCCCGTGGCCGAGCAGTACTTCTGGCACCGCTTCTACTCGCACCAGCCCGACCTCAACTACGACCACCCCCCGGTGCGCGAGGCCATGCTCGAGGTGGTAGACTTCTGGCTTGGCATGGGCGTGGACGGCCTCAGGCTCGACGCCGTGCCCTACCTCTACGAGCGCGACGGCACGCCCTCCGAGAACCTGGCGCCGACCCACCGCTTCCTCAAGGAGCTGCGGGCCCACATTGACGCGCGCTTCCCCGGCCGCATGCTGCTGGCCGAGGCCAACCAGTGGCCCGAGGACGCCGTGGCCTACTTCGGCGCCGGCGACGAGTGCCACATGGCCTTCCACTTCCCCCTGATGCCGCGCCTGTTCATGGGCGTGCGCAGCGAGGACCGCTTCCCGATCGTGGACATTCTGGCCCAGACCCCGCCCATCCCCGCGAGCTGCCAGTGGGCGCTCTTCCTGCGCAACCACGACGAGCTGACCCTCGAGATGGTCACCGACCAGGAGCGGGTGGGCATGCTGCGGGCCTTCGCCCACACCCCCGAGGCCCGCGTCAACCTGGGCATCAGGCGGCGCCTGGCGCCCCTGCTGGGCAACGACCGCCGCAGGCTCGAGCTGCTCAACGGCCTGCTCTGCTCGCTGCCCGGCACGCCGGTGATCTACTACGGCGACGAGATCGGCATGGGCGACAACAT
>DAOLDO010000604.1:0-4441 GCA_035327325.1 Chloroflexaceae bacterium
TCGAGCTCCTTGTTGTCCCACATGATCCGGCTGTACTCGTCCTGGGCGTTGCGCAGGGCGTTGGCCGCCTTCTCGAGGTTCAGCTCGGCGTTGACCTTGGCCTGGGCCAGGGCATCGCGCTGCGACTGGAGGTTGGCCCCGGCCTGGTCGAGGCCCGAGCGGGCCTGGTCAACGCTGGCCTGGGCCGACTGGCGGTCGGTACTCTTGGCGCCGGCCTCCAGCTGGGCCAGGGCGGCGCGGGCGCTCTCGAGCTCGGCGCGGGCCGCGGCGATGTCGGCCTCCGTGACGCTGCTCTGGGTGGCCTGGAGGCTGCCCTGGGCCCTGGCGATCTCGGCCTGGGCGGCCGCGACCTGCTCGGGCGTGGCGCCCTCGAGCAGCTTGTCGTAGTCGGCCTGGGCCTGCTCGAGGCTCACCTGGGCCTGCTCGACCTGCAGGGCCAGGTCGCGGGTGTCGAGGCGCGCGATGGGCTGGCCGGCCTCGACGGGCGCGCCCTCCTCGACCAGGATCTCGGCCACGGTGCCGCCGCGCTCGAAGCTCAGGCTGACCGTGCTCGCCGGCACGACCTTGGCCTCGGCGATCACCGCGCTCTCGGCCTGGACGGCGGGCAGGACAGTGGGCGCGGGCTCGACGGCCTGCTGGGCGGGCGCCGCGCAGGCGGCCAGGCCGGCGGCGAGGGCGATGCTCAGCACGGTGCTCGTGAAGATCTTCCGCATGGCGGCAATGCTCCTTCGGAGACTAGTGGGAGGGTTGGGGAAAACCTGGTTATCCCCAGAGCCCCTTACTCATACGCAAGGACGTCGCGGACGGTGACCCGCGAGGCGTTCCACGCGGGCAGGAAGCTGGCGACGGTGGCGAGGACGGTGACGATGCCGAGCCACATGCCCACGCCGGCCAGCGAGAAGACGAAGGTGAACGCGCCTTCGGACTGGAAGATGGCCTCCAGGCCCTTGTGCATCGCGAAGCTCACCGGCACGGACAGGACGACCCCCAGGGCCCAGCTGATCAGGCCGATCAGCACGCCCTCGGTGATCACGATGCGCTGGAGCGCCCAGTCGCCCGCGCCGATGGCCCGCATCACGCCGATCTCGCGGGTGCGCTCGAGCACGTTGATGCTCATCGTGCCCATCAGGCCCAGGCCGCCGACGGCCGCCAGCAGCGCCGCCATCAGCAGCAGGAAGAAGATCACCATGTCAATGCCGATGTTGTTCTGGGCCCGGAACACGCTCAGCGTCCGCGTGAAGCTCACCTCGAGCCCCTGGGCCTTGAGCAGCGCCTCGGCCTGGGCCGCCACCTGGTCCTGGAAGGCCGCGTCGCGCCGCTCGGTGATCAGGCGGATCTCGCTGGCCTGGCCGCTGTCGCCCATCTGCCGGCTGAAGGTGGGCAGGTTGGTGTAGATCGCCGAGATCGCGAAGGGCGACCGCGAGATGCCGACCACGGTCAGGTCCAGCTCCTTGCCGCCAACGTTGAGCCGTACCTTGTCGCCGACCTTCGCGTCGGGGTAGTCCACCGTGTAGCCGCTGGTCAGCACCACGGCGCCGTAGTCCTCGGGCAGCAGCCAGCGCCCCTCGTCCACCGCGACCCGCAGGGCGTCGCCGTCGGCGGGCACCGAGGTGATCGCGTAGGTCGAGGTGCTCTCGCGGCCGTCCGCGGCCACCACGCGGGCGCTGTAGCCGTTCCAGTACTCCACGTCGGTCACGCCCGGCACGCTGGCCACCTGGTCGAGGACCGTGGTGCGGTAGGGCCGGCTCATCGAGATGAAGACGTCAATGTTGAGCTGCTGATAGACCTGGTCAATCGTGGTGTGCAGGCTGACCCGCTCGGTGATCACGGCCATGAAGATCAGGCCGGCCAGGGTCAGGGTGGTGAGCGTGAGGCTCAGACGGCCCTTGCGGCGGAAGGTGTTGCGCAGCGAGAGCAGCATCGGCCGCGAGAGGAAGTGGACCTTCTCGAGCAGCTTGTCAATGCGCCCGCGGCCGAAGCGCCCCTTGCCCAGGCCGGGCCCGCCGAGCGCCTCGCGCACCGTCACCCGCGTGCCGCTGATGATCGGGACGAGGGCGGCCACCACGGGGATGATCAGCCCCGCCGCGATCTGCTGGACGAGCACGTTGCTTGTCGGCGCCACGGTCGAGATGTTGAAGTTGAACAGGGCCACGAAGAACGAGGCCAGGCCCCATGCCCCCAGCACGCCGAGCGGGATGGCCACCAGCAGCGAGAGCACGCCGAAGGCCAGCACCGTCACCAGGTAGAGCTGCGCGATGTCGCGGCTGCGCGCGCCGATCGACTTCATCACGCCGATCTGGCGGATCTGCTGGGTCAGCAGGGCGCTGATCGTGTTGATCACCAGGAAGGCGCTCAGCAGCAGGGCGAAGAAGCCGATGATGCTCATCAGCATGGTGAAGGCCTGCACGAAGTCGTCGGCGGGGTAGACGCCCGGCTTGCTGATAAAGATCCCGCCCGAGGTGCGCCCGCTCTTCTCGATCTTGGCCTCGACCTGCTCGGCGATCGTCCTGATGTGGACCTCGTCGAAGCGGCCCTCGGACACCAGGATGTCCACCGAGTTGTAGGTAGCCGGGGCGCCCAGTAGCTCGGCCGACTGGTCGCTGATGTAGCCGTAGCCAATGTTGGCCAGGGCGGTGGGGAAGCCGCTGCCCAGGTTGTAGACCGTGCCGGTGACCGGCAGGCTGAGCTGCTTGCCGTCACGCAGCTCGACGCGCAGGTGCCGGCCCTCGGCGGCGCCCAGGAAGGGCAGGGCGGCCCGCTCGAGCACGATCGCGCGGTGCTCGGGGGGCCACTGGCCGGTGAGGGGTGTCGGCACGTACATGCGCAGGTCCTCGGCCTTGCCCACCACCAGCAGCTGCAGGTCCTTCCACTCGCCCGTGGCGGCCAGGGCGCGCACGGTGACGCTGCGGGTGGCCTGGGCGTCGGCGACGCCGGGCATGCGCCGGATGGTCTGCAGCAGGGCCTCGTCAATGTCGTTGGCCGCGATCGAGGCGCTGGCCGGGTTGACCGCGTTCCAGTCGCCGTTGAGGTCGCGCATCAGGATCTCGCGGCCGCCGGTGACCATGCCGATGGCGAACACGCCGATCGCGATCGAGAGCACCACCAGGGCGGTGCGGGTCTTGTTGCTCCACAGGTCGCCGAGGACCTTGCGCCAGCGCGGTGCGAGCATGGGTCGCTCTCCTGTCTGCTACGCGGCGCTCGCCGCGAGGCGCTGCTCGGCGACGCGGGTGACGTCGAGCCTGGTGGCCTCGGACTCGGCCAGGAGGGTGTTGAACTCGTTCTGGTCGAGGGCGACCACCTCGACCGTGCCGTTGTCGTGGGCGGCGCGCACCGTGGCCCGGCGCTCGGTGTCGCCAAGCAGGCCCAGCTCGCCGAAATACTGGCCCTCGCCGAGCACCTCGGCGATCAGCTCGCCGCCGCCGGGCTGGTCGAGGATCACCTCGACCTTGCCCCTGGTGACGATGTAGAAGTAGTCGGCCCGGCCGCCCTGGCGCACGATCGGCTGGCCGGGCTCGTAGGTGAGCCGGTCGAGCTGGCGGGTGACGGTGATCAGCTGGTCGAGGCTGAGGCGCGGCAGGGCGCGGGCCAGGGACTGGTTGACGATCTCGCCGTCGGAGACGATCACCGAGCGGGAGGCCCGTCGGGCCAGGTCGTTGTCGTGGGTCACCATCACGATCGTCTTGCCGGCCTTGACCAGGTCGTCGAACAGCTTGAAGACCGCCACGGCGGTCTTGCTGTCGAGGTTGCCGGTCGGCTCGTCGGCGATCAAGATGGGCGGGTCGTTGGCCAGGGCGCGGGCGATGGCGACGCGCTGCTGCTGGCCGCCCGAGATCGCCGAGGGCAGCTTGTGGGCCTGGTCAACCATCTCGACCTGATCGAGCAGCATCATGGCGCGCTCGCGGCGCTCGCCCGGCTTATACATGTTGCAGAAGTCCATCGGCAGCATCACGTTCTCGACCACGGTGAGCGAGGGGAGCAGCTGGAAGAACTGGAAGATGATGCCGAGATGCCTGCCGCGCCAGACCGACATCTGGCCCTCGCTCAGCCTGTGCACGGGCGTGCCGCCGACGATCACCTCGCCGGAGGTGGGGCGGTCAATGCCGGTGACCATGTTGATCAGGGTGGACTTGCCCGAGCCCGACTTGCCGATCACCGCCACGAACTCGCCGGCGTCAACCGCCAGGCTCACGCCCTTGAGGGCGGTGAAGCTGCCGGCGGCGCTCTGGTAGGTCTTGACGATGTCGCGCAGGTCGATCAGGTGGCCGCCGCCCGCGGGGGCGCCGTCGGCCTGGGTGTTGGAACCGCCGCGCTTGAACCAGCGTCCGAACATCGTATGCTCCTCAGATGAGACGTAGCGTCTTGCTGTCAGCACTGTATCAGTCGGGCCGCCCCGCTGTCATTGGCCCGGGGGTGTAACTTCCGGGCCCGCCGGGGGGCACCG
>DAOLDO010000605.1:0-4436 GCA_035327325.1 Chloroflexaceae bacterium
GTCGCGGATCAAGACCAGGGAGATGTTGGCCTCGAAGGTGCGGCCGTCGCGCCGGACGTAGGTCCGGGTGCCCTGCCAGCTCCCCGCCTGGAGCAGGCGCTGCACGACGGCGGGCACGAAGCGCCGCTCCTCGGGGGCGATCATCTCGTGCAGGTGCATGCCGACGGTCGAGGCGCCGTAGCCCGTCATCTCCTGGAACGCGGCGTTGGCGTAGGTGATCACGCCGTCAAGGGTGGTGATCACGATGCCGTCGGGCGCGCCCGCGACCAGATCGGCGAACGAGGCCAGCCACGGGTGGCGCGGGTCGCCCTGCAGCGCGCGCAGCTCGTCGAGCTCGGCCCGGCAGCGGCCCTCGCGCTCGCGGGCGGCGGCGAGCTCGCGGGCCAGCCCGTCGCGCTCGGCGGTGAGGGACTGGATCAGCGCGAGACTGGCGGTTCGGCTCCGTGCGGCCACGGGGGCACCTCGGGTCGCTCTGCGGCGGGCGGGGACAGTGGGAAGTATAGCGGGCGGGGCGTCACCGGGACGTCACCGGGGGCGTCACCCGCGCGTCACCGAGGCGACACCGGTTGGGGCCAGCTGTCCGTCCCCAGCGCAGAGCGACGAAGGCAGCGCGAAGGGGCGGACACGTGGGGCCGCCCCCAGCGCAGCATAGTGCGACCCGCGCCCCTTAGTGCGCTGACAGCGCACTAAGGGGCGCGGGTATCGGGCGAAGGGTATGACCTCCTGAAGCTCGAGACGCTGCGCCCGTACCCGAACGGGTCGCCTGGGTGTGTACTAGCGGGCCGGCAGGGGGCCCGCGGCGCGGAGGGCGGCCGCCTCAGCCTCGGCGCCGTGGGCCACCAGCTCGCTCAGAGCGCGCTCCAGAAGCGCGCGCCCCGACGCCGAGCGGGGCGCGTGCTGGAGCGTCACGCGGGCGAGGGCGGCGCGGGAGCGGGCCACCTCGAGGCTGAGGTCGAGGGCGGCGGCGTGGTCGAGCTGCTCCACCAGCCAGGCCTGGGCGGCGGCGGCGTCGCGGCCGGCCAGGGTAAGGGCCTGGAGCCGCTCGGCCTGGAGCTGGATGAGCCGGCGCCGCTGGGCCCGGGCGAGGGCGATGGCCGTCTCGAGGTAGGCGCCCGCCCCGGACGGGAGGTCGAGGGAGAGCTCGCCGAGCCAGAGCAGCAGGCGGGTGCGGAGGTGCCAGTAGGTGCCGCCGGCGATCATCCCGAGGGCCAGCTCGAGCTGCTCTCTGGCGGCCTGGTGCAGCCCGCGGCCCGCGGCGACCAGGGCCAGGCTCGCCCGGTAGCCGGCCTGCCGCTCCGTGTTGCCGCAGCGCTCGGCCAGCGCCAGCCCGTGGAGGCTCGCCGCCTCGGCCTCGGCCCAGCCGCCTGTGTAGAGGTGGATCTCGCTCTCGGTGCTGAAGAGATAGAGCAGGGCCGCCGAGAGCCCGTGGCCCTCGGCCAGGGCGCGGCCGCGTGCGAGCGCGGCCCGGGCGTCGTCGAGGCGCCCCAGCAGCAGGCTGTGGTAGGCGAGGTTGTTCTCGGCGAGGGCGTGGAGGAACGGCGCCTCGCCCTCGCGCAGGGCCGCCCCCGCCTCCCGGTAGTAGTGGACGGCCTGGCGGATCTCGCCCTGCTGCGCCAGCACGTTGCCCAGCTCGAAGAGGGCGGCGCTGAGGTTCGCGCTGTCGTCGGCCTGCCGGCGGGCCGTGATAGCCGAGCGCAGGTGCCCCTCGGCGGCCCGCAGGTCGCTGCCCTCCATGGCCAGGGCCGCGCCCACGAGCCTGTGGCCCCTGCCGAGCAGGGCGGGCTGGCGCTGCTCGGGCGCCCCGCTTGCCCGCTCGTTGCCCCGCCGGGCCGCGTCGGCCGCCGCGCCGTAGTCGTTGTGCACGAGGGCCAGCTCGGCCAGCTCGAAGTGGGCCACGGCCTCGCCCTCGGCGTGGCCGGCCACCTTGGCGAGGGCGAGCTGCCGCTGGTGCCACGCACGGGCCTGCTCGACCTGCCCGAGCGTGCGGTGGGCCTGCCCGAGGGCGTGGGCCAGGCGGTAGGACTCCTCCGGCGTGGCCGTCGGGCCCACCACGTCGGCGAGCCCCTGGAGGAAGGCCACCGTCTCGGCACCGGCGTAGGCGTGGGGGAGGTCCCGGAGGAGCGGCAGGCCGTGGCGACGGGCCCGCTCCCGGTCGCCGGCCGCGACGGCGTGGCGAGCGATCTCCTGGGCGGGACCGCCGTGACGCTCCCACGTCGCGCACCTCCTTCGGGTAGGCCGGGTGGGCGAAGAGCCCGCCCAGGGGCCGCAGCAAGCCCAGGCGCGCGAGGCCGTCCAGGGCCCTGTACCCCCCGAGCCGGTCGTCGCCCGGCTCGGCGATATCCGCGGTCAGGCCATCAACCAGGACAACGCCGGTCACCGGGTGACGCGCCGCGTAGAGCTGGGCCAGGGCCCCGCCCAGCGAGTGGCCAACGAGGATTGGCTCCTCGATGCCGAGGCTGCCCAGGGCGGCGTGGAGCTCGTCGGCGGCAGTGCCGAAGGTGCGCGGGCGCGGGGCGGGGTCGCTCCAGTCCTGTCCCAGGCGGTCGAAGGCGCACACCCGCCGGCCGTCGGACAGGGCCGGCATCAGCAGGCTCCAGTCCTGGGCCCCGCCGCCGATCCCCGCGCTCAGCACCAGGGTCGGCTCGCCGCTACCAATACAGCGATAGTGCATCCCGCCAGCAACCGCGGCCGCGACACCCGCTCGGCGCGCGGCTGCGGAGCGTAGAGCTTGGTGGCGAGCACGGCGGGGTCCGCCTGGCCGCCGGGCGGAGCAGCCGCCGGTCGCGTCGCACGCTCCAGCAGGGCGCGATCTGCGCTTGCGGGGAGCGCTGGCGTCTGAAGCACCGGCGCGCGCGCCAGCCGCACGAACTCGGCGCGCTGCTCAGAGGGGATGGCGAGCACGTGGGCCAGCCGCTCGGCCATGCCGCGCGAGGGCCGGCGCGTTCCGCGCTCAAAGGTGCGGATCGTGTGGGTGGCGCAGCCCACTGCCTGCGCCAGCATCTCCTGGGTGAGATCCTGCTCGGCGCGGAGCCGCTTCAGCCAGCGCTGAAATGTGAGAGACTCCTGCATAGGCGTGGGGGCGTGGCTCGGAGCAACCCGAGACGCCTGGCCGAGAGAGGTATGCTGCTTGATACGGTTTTTGGCCGCCCGATTGTATCCAGCTAACCTCGGCTAGATAAGACCGATGCCCCGCGCGCGGGCGAGAGCCTGGGTGCGGCTCTGCACCTCGAGCTTGCCGAAGATGTTGTTGATGTGCTTCTTCACCGTGCCCACGGCGATCACCAGGGTGTCGGCGATCGCCTGGTTGGAGTGACCGGCGGCGATGAGCTGGAGGATCTCGATCTCGCGGGCGCTCAGCGGCTCGACCAGGCTAGCGATCGGGGGGCGGGGCCCGGCGGCGAGGGCGCTGGCCGGCGCGGGGCCTGGCGCCTGGAGCACGGCCAGCAGCTCCTCGGCGTAGGGACGGTACGGCCCGTTCCGCGCTACGTACGCCCGCAGCAGGGCGGCCATGGGCGGCCCCTCGTCAACGAAGCTGCGGACGTACCCCTCGGGCTCGGCGCGGGCCAGGGCGCGCTCGAGCGCAGCCAGGGCGGACGGGGGGTCGCCGGCGGCCCACAGGGCGAGCGCCTGCAGGATCAGGATCTCGACCGCGCTGCCGCTGCGCCCGCCAGCCTCGGCCGCCGCCAGGAGCTGTGCCAGCATCGCGTGGGCCTGCGCAAGCGCCTCGGGGCTAGCGTCCGCTTCGCCGGCGATCAGCAGGCGCGCCAGCGTGAGGCGCTCGGCCTCGCGCTGGTAGTCGGGGGCCTCGTCGAGGCGCGGCCCGCCTAGCGCGGCCCAGCGGGCGGCTGCGGCCAGGTCGCCCCGCGCCAGGGCCAACCGTGCCCGCATCGCCTCAACCTGGGCGAGCACGCGCGGGTCGAACGAGCGCTCTCGCCCAAGGGCGGCGAACTGCTCCAGCGTGGCCTCGGCGCCCGCGCCATCGCCCCTGGCCTGCCGCAGCCGGGCCAGCGCGACGGCGCCCCAGCCGAGCAGCAGCGCGTTGGGCGTCCACTCGCCGATCGCCCGCTCCATCCCGCCGCGCAACAACTCCTCGGCCGCGCCCAGATCGTTCCACTCGCGGGAAAGCTCGCCGAGGACGAAGTAGTACCCCTCGCTGCCGATCAGCCGCTGGACACCTCCGGGCTCCGGCGCGACGGCCACCGCCTCCCGCAGGGTCGCGGCGGCGGCGCGCAGGCGGCCCTGGGCCATCTGGAGTCTGGCCTGCAGCACGAGGAGGCGCAGCACGACGAAGCGGTTGTCGGCGGTGCGGGCCACGCTCGCGGCGGCTGCCATCTGCCGCTCCACCGCCGGCCTGACGTCGCCGCTGACCAGGAAGGCCAGGGCGGCGAAGCCGCTGGCCGCCGTCCGCGGGATGCTGGCCTCCTGAGGCAGCAGGG
>DAOLDO010000606.1:0-4425 GCA_035327325.1 Chloroflexaceae bacterium
GAGAATCTGAAGCGCGGCCTCGCCACCGTCAGCCACGCCGTCGCGGGGAAGAGCCCCCTGCCGGTGCTCTCCAACGTGCTGCTGGCCACCGACGGGGGCCGCCTCAAGCTGGCCGCGACCAACCTCGAGGTCGGCATCACCCACTGGATCGGCGCCCAGATCCAGGAGGAGGGCGCCGTCACGGTGCCCGCCAAGCTCCTCGCCGACGTGGTCGGCGGCCTGCCGAACGACCGGGTCACCCTGACCCTCGACGCCCGCACCCAGACAGTCAAGGTCGAGTGCGGCCGCTTCACCAGCAACATCAAGGGCATCGAGGCCGACGAGTTCCCCAGCATCCCCACGATCGCCGACAAGGAGCCGGCCGCGGTGCTGCCGCCCGACGTGCTGCGCGAGGCGATTGACCAGGTGGCCTTCGCCGCCGCCAGCGACGACTCGCGCCCGGTGCTGGCCGGCGTGCTGGTGCGCATGCGCGACACCCGCCTCTACCTGGCCGCCGCCGACGGCTTCCGCCTGGCCACCCGCGTGGTCGCCCTGCCCGAGCCGGTCGGCCAGCAGAGCGAGTTCATCGTGCCGGCCCGGGCGCTGGCCGAGCTGTCGCGCATCGCCGCAGAGGCCGACGGCGGCGTCAGCATCACCCTGGCGCCCGGCGGCAGCCAGGTGCTGTTCCATACCGAGGCCACCGAGCTGGTCTCGCGCCTGATCGAGGGCAAGTTCCCCGACGTCGAGCGGATCATCCCGGCCCAGCATGCCACCCGCAGCGTGCTCGAGACGGCCGACCTGGCCAAGGCGGTGAAGCTGGCCTCGTACTTCGCCTCGTCCAGCCAGAACGTGGTCAAGCTGACCATGGAGCCCGGCGGCGAGCTGGGCCCCGGCCGCCTGGTGATCAGCGCCAACGCCGCCGAGGTGGGCGACAACACCGGCGAGCTCGACGGCATGATCCACGGCGAGGGCGGCCAGATCGCCCTCAATGTGAAGTACCTCTCCGAGCTGCTCGGCGCCGTCAAGACGGCCCAGATCGCGCTCGAGACCCAGACGCCCAACAGCCCCGGGGTGTTCAAGCCCGTCGGCCAGGACGGCTACGTGCACATCATCATGCCGATGAGCATCAGGTAGGGGAACCTGGTTCCGCTGCCATCCCCGCCCCAGAGGAAAAAAGTGAGGGGGAACCTGGTTCCCCCTCGCCCCCCATCAGGAGGGGCCCGGCGCCCCACGTTCCGCTCAGCGACGGGGGAACGCGCCCCGCCGTCGGATGGGGCGGGCCCGGCGCCCCACGTTCCGCTCAGGGGCGGGGGAACGCGCCCCGCCCGCGAGCAGTTGGGCGCCCGACTGGCCTTGTGAGGGCCTGGGGAACCTGGTCCCCGGATCAGATCCGGGCGGCGACGGCATCGCCCACCTGGGCGGTGCTGTGGGCGCGCTGGCCGGGGCGGGCGATGTCGCCGGTGACGATGCCCGCCTCGAGCACGGCGCCGACGGCCGCCTCGACGGCGGCGGCGGCCCCCTCGAGGCCGAGGGAGTGGCGCAGCAGCAGGGCGACGCTCAGGATGGTCGCCAGGGGGTTGGCCTTGCCCTGGCCCGCGATGTCGGGCGCCGAGCCGTGGATGGGCTCGTACAGGCCCTTGCGCCCCGCGCCGAGGGAGGCCGAGGGCAACATGCCCATGGAGCCCGCCAGCATGCTGGCCTCGTCGGTGAGGATGTCGCCGAACATGTTCTCGGTGACGATCACGTCGAAGTCGGCGGGGCGCCGCAGCAGGTGCATGGCGCAGGCATCCACCAGCATCCAGTCGAACTGGAGGTCGGCGAACTCCTCGCGCATGAGGCGGGGGGGCACGCTGCGCCAGAGGCGGCTCGTCTCGAGCACGTTGGGCTTGTCCACCAGAGTGAGCTTGCCGTTGCGCCCGCGGGCCAGCTCGGCGGCGGCGCGCACCACGCGCGCGATCTCGGCCTCGGTGTAGACGCAGAGATCGGAGGCCCACTCGCCGTCCGCGTCGCGCTCGCGCCGCTTCTCGCCGAAGTAGATCCCGCCGGTCAGCTCGCGCACCACCAGCAGGTCCACGCCCTCGAGGCGCTCGCGGCGCAGGGGCGAGGCGTCGGCCAGGAGCGGGTGGACGGTGACGGGGCGCAGGTTGGCGAACAGGCCGAGGGCCTTGCGAATCCCGAGCAGGCCCTGCTCGGGGCGCACATTGGCGGCCGGGTCGTCCCACTTCGGGCCGCCGACGGCGCCGAGCAGCACGGCGTCGGCGGCCTGGCAGAGCTCGACCGTGGCCGCCGGCAGGGCCGAACCCGTCTGGTCGATCGCGACCCCGCCGATCAGGCCGTCGCGCAGCGCGAAGCTCTGGCCGAAGCGGCGGCCGACGGCCTCCAGCACCTTCAGGCCCTCGGCGACCACCTCCGGCCCGATCCCGTCACCGCTCAGGACTGCGATTGTGTGGCTCAAAGCGACCTCGTGACACTCAAAAGGGGGGACCGGCCGGCCCCCGGCACAACAGGCGGTAACACGCTGGTTACTGGTACGGCGTATGGTTGACGCCAGAGCGACACCTTACCGACGCGGCGACACGGCTCTAAGGTGCCGTGAGAGAGGGGAACAGCATGAGCACGCGCAGGGTCGAGTCCTTCCTTCTCCGCATCGTCGTCCCCGAAGACGAGGCCCACCCGCCGGAGTGCTGGCGCGGCCGCATCCAGCACATCGCCAGCGGCAGCGAGCTCCAGATTGACGAGCTCGCCCAGGCCGTCGCCTTCATCGCCGCCCACCTCGGGCCCCTGGCCGACTACGTGCTCGAGGTCGAGGAGGAGCACCCGGCCCACAGCGACTGAGACACCGGCTGGCGCAAGGCGTCAACCAGGCTCCCGCCGCCCACCCCCGGCCCCGACCGCCGATCTCATCCCCCCCTGATCCGCTCATAGATCTCGACCGTCTCCGGGAGCGGCCCGACCCCCAGCTCCTGCTCGAGGGCGGCGACGCAGCGCGCGTAGAGGCGCAGGGCGGTGCTGCGCTCGCCGAGGCCGCCGTAGGCGCGCATGAGCAACTGGTAGGCCTCCTCCTGGGCCTGGTCGTACTCGAGCACGCGCCAGGCGAGGCCGATCGCCTCGTGGGGGTGGCCGTCCTCGAGCAGCAGCGTGCCGAGGCGCAGCGCGGCGTCGGTGAAGAGCAGGCCGAGGCGCTCGCGCTCGACGACGGACCAGTCCTCGTAGAGGCAGTCGGGCAGGAAGGTGCCGCCGTAGAGGCCGATCGCGCGGCGGAACTGGGCGATGGCCTCGTCGCGACTGCCCTGCTGGAGGGCGTTGCGGCCGGCCTCGACGGCGGCGGCGAACTCGGCGGCGTCGTAGCCGTGGTCGCTCGCGACATTGAAGCCGTAGGTGTCGCCCTGCTGGGCCACGTAGTAGGTTGGCGCGCCCTCGGGGCGGTTGGGCTCGATGGCCTTGGTGAGCCGGCTAAGGGTGACGCGCAGGTTGTTGGCGGCGGCCTCGGGCTCGAGTCCGGGCCAGAGCATATCCATGATCCGGTCGCGGGGGAGCATGCGGCCACGCTCGACGAGCAGGAGCTGGAGCAGCTGGCGGGCCTTGACGCTGCGCCAGTCGCGATCGCGGATCTCGACCTCGCCGCGCCAGACGTTGAAGGCGCCCAGGGTGCGCACGTTGAGCCTGTAGGCGGGGCGGTAGACCAGGCGCTCGAGGGCGCTCTCGGCGGCTGAGCGCACGGCGGGGTGGCGGTCCTTGAGCATGGCCCGCAGGGAGGAGTAGGCCGGCGCGGCCTTGAGGTCGCCGAGCAGACCGGCGATGCGGGCGCGGATCAGGGGGTCCTGGTGGCGCTCGAGCAGGCCGAGGAGCAGGGCGGGCCCGCGGTCGGGGAGCTGGGCGCGCAGCACGGCGCCGACGGCCCTGGGGGCGAGGCCGAGCTCGATGGCGGCGGCCACGGCGGCCTCGACCAGGGGCAGGGGCAGGCCGGGCAGAAAGCTGAAGCCATTAGTCTCGCACAGCTCCCAGCCGGCGCGCATGGCCGCGACGCGCACGGCCTCGTCGCCGCGGCGGGCGGCGAGGCCGGCCCGGTAGATCTGGGCCGCGGCGAGGAAGAGGCCGTCGCGGCGGCGGGCCATCTCGGCGGTGAGCTCGTCGGCGAGGGCGGCGGCCCGCTCGAGCTGGCCGATCTCGCCGAGGGCCACCAGCAGGTAGAGCTGGAGCCACAGGTCGTGGGTGCCGAGGGCGGGGGGCGCCAGGTCGCCCGAGCGATAGCCGCCGGCGCGGGCCCCGGCGCTCTCGCCGCCGACGGCGCGGGCCAGGCGCACCAGGTCGAGGGCGAGGGCGGCCGCGGCGCCGCCCTGGCCGGTGCGGAGGTTGGCGTAAGCCTCGATCACCTGGACGCGGGCGAGGAGGGCGGCGGCGCCGCTGGCGTTGGCGGCGCGGCGGGCGCGGGCGGTGTAGGTGGCG
>DAOLDO010000607.1:0-4424 GCA_035327325.1 Chloroflexaceae bacterium
GCCGCTGGGGGGAAGCCTCGGCCGCCCCCGGCCCGGGGCGGCGGGGGTGTGCACGGGGGACCCGCCGGTGGACGCCAGGCACCTGGCACGGCGCGCCGGGCGAGCTACCCTACGGACAGCACCGCGCGCCGGTGCCCAGCCGAAAGGAGCACACACCTGGCGTTCCCGCAGACCCGCGCCCGCAGCGCCACCATCGCCGCGCCCGCCGTGGGCGAGCGCCCGCGCGCCGCGCTGGCCCTCGCGGCCCTGACCGGCCTGCTGGCCTTCGCGGCCTCCGCGTCCAGCCTGCTCTGGCGGGACGACGGCAGCCCCTTCAGCTTCACGACGGTCCACGGCCAGGTCGCCGAGATCGCGGGGCGGGGGCTCTATCGCAACGACACGGTCTTCTTCGCCGCGGCCTTCACCGGGACGGACATCGTCACCCTCGCCGTCGCGCTCCCGCTGCTGGCGGTCGCGCTCTGGCTCACGCTGCGAGGCTCGCTGCGCGGCGCCTTCGTGCTGAGCGGCGCCCTGAGCTTCTTCCTCTACAACGGGGCCTCGATGGCCCTCGGCGCGGCCTACAACCCGCTCTTCCTGCTCTACATCGCCCTGTTCTCGACGGCGCTCTTCGCCTTCGGGCTGGCCTTCCGGGCGACCAACAGCCCCGACGTGCCGGCCCGCGTGGGGCCAGGCATGCCACACCGCGCCCTGGCGATCTTCCTGGTCTTCGCCGGCGTCGCGACGGGCTCGATCTGGCTGAGCGACGTCGTCGGCGCGCTGCGGGCGGGCCAGGTCCCCGAGCTGCTGGGCCCCTACACGACCAAGATCACCTACAGCCTCGACATCGGGATCATTATGCCGGTGTGCGTGGTCAGCGGCGTCCTGCTGTGGCGGCGCGCCGCCCTCGGCTACGCGATGGCCTTCCCGATGCTCTTCCTCTGCATGCTGATCGGCGTGATGGTGGTGGCCCAGACCGCCGTACAGTACGCCGCAGGCATCAGCTTTCACCCGGCCCAGTTCGTGATCTTCGTCAGCTCGTGGGTGGCGATGAGCCTCTTCGCCGCCTGGCTGACGGTCGCCTTCCTGCGCAATCTCGAGGCCGCGCCCCCAGCGGGCCGCTGATCCGGAGCAGCGCGGCGGGGGCCTGGTGAACCGACCGGCCCTCGCCCCTTGTCAGGTTTCTTCTGACAGGGGATGTTGCCTTCTCCCACTACCTATTCTTAACTGCTCGCGTTATCCTGTCATCACATGGCGTCCGCCGCTCGGTCGGGGGCGCCCTGCGAGCAGCGCGCCAAGCGTCACCAGGCGATCCTGGCGGCGGCTCGGCGCGCGGGGCCGCGCCTGAGGGCTCGACGCCTGGGCGAGAAGCAAGACCGCACGCGTCGCTCGTGGGCCAGCAACCCACTGGAACGATGCCCGAAGAGCCGCGCCGCCTGGCCTTCAGGCTGGACGCCGTTCACCGCAGCTAACGCGCGAAGCGGAGTCGCCTATGCGTCAGACGACAATTGTTGTTGTCGAGTCCGACCCTTCGGTCCGCCATCTGTTCGACGAGGTGCTCCACGACGAGGGCTACCGGGTACGGCTGCTGGAGCCGCGCGCTCTGTGCCCCAGCCGGCTGGCCGCCGCCGCGCCCGACCTGGTGCTGCTGGAGATCACGCCCGCCACCACGCCGGAGGTGCTGGCGTTGGTCGGCCTGCTGCGGCGCCGGCCCGACACCGCGCAGCTCCCGGTGCTGCTGAGCTCGACCGACCATCGGCTCCTCGAGCAGCGCGCCACCGAGCTCTGCCGGCTCGGCTGCGACCCGCTCCATAAGCCGTTCGGCCTCGACGATCTGCTGGACGTCGTCAGCGCGAACCTGAGGCGCGCCGCCCCTGCCGCGGCCGCCTGCGCCCTATAACCCCCGCCGACCGCGACTGCTCCATCCTCCCAGATCAGCGATAATAGACGCGCGCCGTGGCGCCGGACCCCTTGCAGGCCCGCCCCGGCGCGCCGGCACGTGCTGGAACGGTTTATGCTGCACGGGGCCAAGACGAAGCGGCTGTCCCTCACGAACCGGCCGACCGGCGTCGCTCAGCTCCGTGGAACGACGCCCGGCGGCCTGGGGTCCTGGCGGTGCTCTGGGGCAACCGTAGGAGGTGCGCCACGGCAGGGGCCGGCCCAACGCTCCACGTCGGCGTCGCGCCCAACGGAGGAAGGGGTGCTTGATGGACCCTATACGCGTCCTGCTGGCGGACGACCATAGCGTGGTGCGGGCGGGGCTCAAGGCGCTGATCGAGACGCAGCCGGACATGGTGGTGGTGGGCGAGGCGAGCGATGGGCGCGAGGTGCTGGACCAGCTGACGCAGGCGACGCCAGACATCGTGGTGTTGGACCTGTCCATGCCGCGGCTGAACGGGCTGGAGACGGCCCAGCGGCTGCGGGTTGGCGGAGACGGGCCGCGCGTGCTGATCCTGAGCGTGCACGAGGACGCGAGCTACCTGCGGCGGGCGCTGGAGGCGGGGGCGACGGGGTATGTGCTGAAGCGGGCGGCGGCGGAGTCGCTGATCGGGGCCATACGGGAGGGGGGGGCGGGCCGCGTCTACCTGGACCCGGCCCTGGGGGCGACCCTGGCCGAGAGCGTGGTGGGGGTGAGCGGCAGGGCGAGCGGGGACAGCGCGGCCCTGAGCGAGCGCGAGGGCACGGTGCTGCGGCTGATCGCCGAGGGCTACAGCAACAAGGAGATCGCCACCCAGCTCGACCTGAGCGTCAAGACGGTCGAGACCTACAAGGCGCGGGCGATGGAGAAGCTCGGCATCCACAGCCGGGTCGGCATCGTGCGTTACGCCAGCGAGCAGGGCTGGTTGCGGCAGCTGTAGCCACGCCTCGCCCAGGCTCGCTCAGGGGCTGAGGAGCGGGCCTGGCTGGGGTCGCTCAGGACTCAGCGCGCGCGGTCGCCAGGGGGATGCGGACGATCACGGTTGTGCCGACCCCGGGCTCCGACTCGATCGTCAGGGCGCCGCCCACCAGGGCCACCCACTCCTCCATGCCCACCAGGCCGAGGTGCCCCAGCTGCTGGGGCGCTTTCAGGGCGGCCTCGGCATCGAAGCCCCGCCCGTCGTCCTCGATCATCACGACGACCCGGCCCCGGTCGCCCTCCAGGGACAGGTTGACCCGGCTCGCCCCCGCGTGGTGGGCGACATTGGTCAGGGCCTCCTGGGCCACCCGGTAGAGCGTCGACTCGACCTCAGGCGGCAGGGCCCTGCCCTCCACGCCGGCCACGAACAGCTTCGCCGCGATCCCGGCGCGGCGCGACCAGCCCTCCACATAGCTGCGCAGCGCACCGGGCAGGCCGACGTCGTCGAGGGCGGTCGGGCGCAGGTTGACCGCGATCTCGTGCATCTCGCGGCCCATCGCCTGCACGACCCCCCAGACATGTTCGATCTGGCGGAGCGTAGCCTCGCGCCCGCGCGAGTGCTCCCTGATGGTCTGGAGCCCGAGCAGGATCGCGGTGATCTGCTGGCCGAGGGTGTCGTGCAGCTCGCGGGCGATGCGCAGGCGCTCGGCCTCCTGGGCATGCACCAGCTTGCGCAGCAGGGCCTGGCGCGCCGCGTGGGCCTCGGTCAGCTGGGCGGTGCGCTCGCGCACCGAGCGCTCAAGCTCGTCGTGGGACTGGCGCAGCTCCGCCTCGGCCCGCTTGCACGCGCTGATGTCCAGGAAGATCAGGGCCAGGCCGGCGACCTGCCGCTCCGCCGTGAGGTAGGGCCTGATGCGAACCAGAAACCAGCGCCCGTCGGCGTGGGGCGCCTCGCGCTCGACCGGCGCCAGGTCGGCCAGCACGCGGGCCGCGTCCTCCAGCAGCCCGTCGTAGCGCAGCTCGTGGGTGAGCTGGCCCAGGGGACGCCCGAGGTCGGCGGGCAGCAGATTGACGATCTCCTGCACCGGCTCGGTGTAGCGCCGCACATGGAGCTCCCGGTCCAGGAAGAGCGTCCCGATGGCCGTGGCCGCGATCAGGTTCTCCAGGTCGGGGTTGGCCCCGGCGAGGGCGACCAGGGTCCGCTGCTGCTCCCGGTTGATCATCTGGAGCTGCTCGTTGACGCACTGCAGCTCCTCGCGGCGGGTCTCCAGCTCCTCGTCAATCACAGAGGGCTCCTCGCGTGCGACCCGCAGCTTCGTGTAGATACATCATGTGCGGGCCGGGAGCGTCGCGAACTCGATCGGCAGCTCGCGGGCCGGGCGCTCGGGGGAGAGGGGGTCACGGCAGGGCGACGCCGGGCGCGGCCTCCAGGGCATGGGCTACGCGCTCAAGCACCTCCTGGGGTCCGAAGGGCTTCGCGAGCACGCCGGCGACGGCGAGGCCGCCCAGCCGCTCCCGCACGGCCTGGGGCGCGAGCCCGCTCATCATCACGACCGGCAGGTCGGGCAGCCGGCTGGCCAGCACCCAGGCCAGGCTGGCCCCGTCCAGCCCC
>DAOLDO010000608.1:0-4412 GCA_035327325.1 Chloroflexaceae bacterium
ATCAGGAACTGCCACATGATGTCGCGCCTGCGGGCGCCAACAGCCTTGCGCAGGTCAATCTCCCTGGTGCGCTGGGCCACGCTCACCAGCATGATGTTCATGATCCCGATCCCGCCCACCAGGAGCGAGATCCCGCCGATCGTGCCGAGAAAGGCGCTGAAGCCCACGGTCACGGTGCGGAACTGGGCGGCGAGCTGCTGGGGGTTGGTGATCGTGAAGTCGTTGGGCTGGTAGGTCAGGCGGTGCTCCTCGCGCAGCACGGCGCTGATCTGGCCGATCGCCTCGTCCAGCCGGGCGGGGTCGCGCACCTTCACGGTCATGGTCGAGATGTCAACGCGCTGGTCAACCTCGTTGCGGAAGAGGCGGTTGCGGGCGGTGCTGTAGGGCATGTAGATCTGCTCGCCCGGGTCGCCGAAGCGACCGACGGCCCCTGCCGCCTGGCTCTGCCTGGTCACGGCGACGCCGACCACCTCGAAGGGCACGCCGTTGACGCTGACCCGGCGGCCGACGGCGCCCTCGATGCCGCCGAAGAGGGTCTCGGCCACGGTGCGGCCGATCACCGCCACCCTGGCCCCGGAGCGTTCCTCCTCCTCGCTGAAATAGCGCCCGTCGCCGAGGGCGTGGTCGCCGACGGCGAAGTAGGTGGGGGTAACGCCTTTAATGCCGAAGAGGAAGCGCTCGCCGCCGGCGCTCGCCACGCCGTTGCGGCTCAGCTCGATCACCACGAAGTCAACCAGGGGGGCGCGGCCGGGCGCGGCGAGGGCCGCGGCGTCCGAGGCCGTCAGGCGCGGCTGCAGGGTCTCGTTCTCGTCGTCGCTGTCCACCTCGGGGTTGACGTAGAGGGTGCCGATGCCGAGCTTGTCGAACTCGGCGTCAATCCACTTGGCGTAGCCGTCGCCGATAGCCAGCAGGCCCACCACGGCGCCCACGCCGATGATGATGCCGAGCATGGTCAGCAGGGCCCGCAGCTTGTGGGTGAGCATCGCGCCCCAGGCGATGCGGAAGGACTCGAGAAGCGACATTGGCGCGCTCCGGGCTACTCGGTGCGAAGGGCCTCGATCGGATTGAGCCGGGCCGCCTGCACGGCGGGGAAGAAGCCGAAGGCGATGCCGATCGCCGCGGCGATGCTGGTGGCGAGCAGGATGTTGCCGATGGTGACGGTGGCGACAGCGCCCTCGGCCTGGAACAGGGTCACCAGGATGAAGGTGCTGGCGAACGAGAGCAGGTAGCCGAGGCCGATGCCGATCAGGCCGCCGACCAGGCAGAGCACGAGGGCCTCAATCAGGAACTGGAGCAGGATGTCGCGCCGCCTGGCCCCCACGGCCTTGCGCAGGCCGATCTCGCGGGTGCGCTCGGTGACGCTGACCAGCATGATATTCATGATCCCGATCCCGCCGACGATCAGCGAGATGCCGGCCACCAGGCCGAGGAAGGCGTTGAAGCCGCCGATCACCACGTTGAGCTGGGCGGCGATCTGCTCGGGGTTGATGATCGTGAAGTCGTTGTCCTGGTAGGACAGGCGGTGCTGCTCGCGCAGGATGGCCGTCACCTCGGCGATGGCGTCGTCAATGGCGGGCACGCTGCGGGCCTTGACGGTCATGATCGCCACGTCAACCCGGTCGCTCGTCTCGTTGCGGAACAGGCGGGCCACCCCGGTGCCGTAGGGGATGAACACCGCCTCGGCCGGGTCGGCCCCGATCGAGAAGGAGCCCTCGTCGGTGGCGAGGACGCCGATCACCTCGAAGGCGACGCCGTTGAGGTTGAGGCGCTGGCCGACGGCGGCGTCGGGGCCGTCGAAGAGGCGCGCGGCCACATTCTTGCCGATCACGGCCACGCGGGCCCGGCCCGCGTCCTCCTCGGGGGTGAAGAGCCGGCCGGCGCCCATGTCCTGGGGGGTGACGCTGAACCAGTCGGCGTTGACCGCGCGCACGCTGTAGGTGCCGCGTCGGCCGGCGGCGGCGGCCTGGGCGCTGCCGCTCCACTCGATCGCCACGCCGGCGACCGAGGGGGCGCGGCCGGGGGCGAGGATGGCCTGGGCGTCGCTGGCGGTCAGGCGGGCGGCGGTGATCGCGTCAACCCTGTTGCTGTCCACGAAGGGCGCGACGTAGAAGTTGCCCGCGCCGAGCTGGGCGAACTGGCCGTTGAGGAAGCTCTGGAAGCCGTTGCCCATGGCCAGCATGCCGATCACGGCGCCCACGCCGATCACGATGCCGAGCATGGTTAGCAGGGCCCGCAGCTTGTTGCTGAACAGGGCCCTGAAGGCGATGCGGAACGACTCGATGATGTTCATGTCGCCTCGACGGGCTCGCCGGCCATGATGCGGCCCTTCACGGGCTCGTCGCCGCCGATCACCCCGTCGCGCACGCTGATGATACGCTCGGCGTGCTGGGCCACGTCGTGCTCGTGGGTGACCAGGATCACGGTGATGCCCTGCTCGCGGTTGAGGCGCTGGAAGATGCCCATGATCTCCTCGCCGGTGCGCGAGTCGAGGGCGCCCGTGGGCTCGTCGGCCATGATGATGCGCGGCTCGTTGACCAGGGCCCGGGCGATGGCGACGCGCTGCTGCTGGCCGCCGGAGAGCTCGTTGGGCTTGTGGTGGGCGCGGTCGGCCATGCCGACGGCAGCCAGGGCGGCCCGCGCCCGCTCGTGGCGGCTGCCGCCCTTGCTCCCGTAGAGCATGGGCAGCTCGACATTGCGCAGGGCCGAGGTGCGCGGCAGCAGCATGTACTGTTGGAAGACGAAGCCGATCTTCTGGTTGCGGATCGCGGCCAGCTCATTGTCGTCGAGCTCGGCCACGTTCACCCCGTCGAGGCTGTACTCGCCGCCGGTCGGCTGGTCGAGGCAGCCGACGATGTTCATCAGGGTGCTCTTGCCGCTGCCCGAGGGCCCCATGATCGCCACCATCTCGCCCGCGCGGATCGTGAGCGTCACGCCCCGCAGCGCGTGCACCTCCACATCGCCCATGGTGTAGACCTTGGTCAGGTCCCTGACGACGATCAGATCGCTCATAAAATTCCTTCTCGTGCGCGCTGCCACTCCCGTCAGGCGGGCACGTGGGCCCGCCCCTGCCCCCGTTGGGCGGGCACGTGGGCCCGCCTCTGCCCCCGTTGGGCGGGCACGTGGGCCCGCCCCTGCCCCCGTTGGGCGGGCACGTGGGCCCGCCCCTACTGGGGCGGGCCGGCGGGGTTGAAGGTGCTGACGACGTCCTGCACGAGCACGGTGTCGCCGGCGCTCAGGCCGCTGACGACCTCGACGAACTCGGCGTTGGTGAGGCCGATCTCGACCTCGCGGCGGTCGCCTGGGGGCGGCGCTGTCTGGCCGGGGATGGTCGGCTGGGGCACCAGGTTCGGGTTGGGCACGTAGACGACGCTCTGGCCGCCCTCGGCGCGCACGGCCCGCCGGGGCACCAGCACCACGCCCTGCTTCTCCTCGGTGATGATCTCGACCACGGCGGTCATGCCGGGGCGCACGCCCTCGCTGTCCTCGTCGAGGGTCACCGTCACCTCGTAGGTGGTCGTGCCCGTCTCGCTGCGCGTCGCCAGGGGGGCGATGTTGCTGACGCTGCCGCCGTAGCTGCGGCCCGGCAGCGCGTCGAGGTCAACCGTGACCCGCTGGCCCTGCTGGACCTCGGCGATGTCCAGCTCGTCCACGGGCAGGTCAATGTGGTAGCTGGTCAGGTCGGCCACGGCGATGATCGCGCTGGCGTCGGCGGGCTCGCCCGCCTGCATCCCCACGCGGGCGACGGTGGCGGGGAAGGGCGCCGTCAGGGTGCCGAGGGCGAGGTTGCGCTCGGCGCTGCGCACCGACACCTCGGCGCGCTGGACGGCGGCCTCGCGGGCGGCGAGGGCGCTGGTCGTGGGGTCGGCGAGGAGCCGGTCGAGGCCGGCCTGGGCGATCTCGATGTTCGACTCCTGGGCGGCCAGCTCGCTCTGGCGCTGGGCCCCGGTCAGCTGGTCGAGGGAGGCCTGGGCGCGCTGGACGGCGGCCCTGGCGTCGGCCAGCTCGTCGGCCTCGGCGCCGCCGAGCAGCCGGTCGCGGGCGGCGACGGCGCTGCGCAGCTCGGCCTCGCGGGCGGCCAGCGAGTTGATCTCCTCCTGTCGGGCCTGGTCGTAGGCGGTCTGGGCGGTGCGCAGGGCCGCCTCGCCGTCGGCCACCGCCCGCTGGGCCTGGGCCTCCTGGTCAATGCGCTCCCGCGGCAGGTCGCCGGGCAGCCGCTCGAGCTCGCGGTTCTGCCAGTAGATGCGGCTGAACTCGTCCTGGGCGTTGCGCAGGGCGTTGGCGCTGGTCTCGAGGTCGAGGCGGGCCCCCGCCCTTGCGGGGCTCAGGCTGCACCTGGCGTTGTCGGGGTTGGTCTTGGGGCTCTGCACGCGCTCGGTGGCGCTGGCCAGTTCGTCGCCGGCGGGGCCAGACTG
>DAOLDO010000609.1:0-2277 GCA_035327325.1 Chloroflexaceae bacterium
GGCCACGAACGGCGCCGCCGCCAGCACGTGCTCCATGTTGTCGAGCACGAGCAGCAGCTCGCGGCCCGCGAGGGCCGTGAGGATCTGCTGGCTGAGCGAGGCCCGCCCGTGCTCGCTCACGGCCACAGCTCGGGCGATCGCGGCCACGACGTGGTCGGCCGCGCCCACCGGCGCGAGGGGCGCGAAGGCCACGCCGTCGAGAAAGGACGCGAGCAGCCCGTGGGCTAGCTCCAGCGCGAGCCTGGTCTTGCCCACCCCGCCCGGGCCGGTGAGGGTGAGCAGGCGCGCCTCGGGGTCGGCCAGCAGCGCTCGCCCGGCGGCGACCTCGCCCTCGCGCCCGATCAGGCGCGTCGGCGGCAGGGGCGGCGGGGCCAGGCGCGGCCCGAGATGGGGCGCGGCCGCCCGGGCCCCCGTCCCCGCCAGGGCGGCCTCCAGGCGCGGCACGGCCGCGCGCCCGCGGGCGACCTCGACGAAAATGGCCCGCTGCTCGTGGGCGAGGGCCAGGGCGTCTGCCAGCCGCTCGGCGATCTGCTTCGAGGGGCGCCGGGCGTCGCTCTCCACCGCGCGGATCATCGCCGGGGAGCAGCCCACCCGCTCGGCCAGCTCCTCGCGCGTCAGGTCGCGCTGGCGGCGCCGGCGCAGCAGCCAGCGACCGAACGAGTAGCCTTCGTCCATCGCCACCCCCTGTCGCACCTGGTGTAGCCCCGATTGTAGCACCCTGTGCTACCCCCCGCCGGCCCGCCTCTGGTTCACTGGAGCCGAGGCGGCGACCACAGCCCCAAGGGGCCAGAGCGCGGAGGTGGGCTATGACGACCAGACGTCTGACCGGCGCGCTGCTCTGGGCCGCGCTCCTGATCCTGGCTACGTCGCTCCCCGGCGGCCTGCGGCCCAGCTCGCCGCCCCCGGCCCTCGCGCAGGCGCCCCAGGCCGTCGCCCCCGCCGCGAGCGAAGCTGCCGCCCTGCGGCCGGCCTCGGACGCGGCTCTGATCAGGCTGGCCAGGCTGCGCATCGTCTGGGGCATGATCGACCGCCACTACGTCTACGCCGACTTCCGCGGTCGCGACTGGGAGGCCGTGCGCGCCCGCTACGAGCCCCTCGCCCTGGCGGCGCCCGACGACGCGAGCTTCCACCGGCTGCTCGCCGCTATGGTCGCCGAGCTCGCCGACGGCCACACCCGCTACCTGGCGCCCGCGGAGGCGGGCGAGGCCGATCAGGTCGCCGCGGGCTCGCATACCTATCCCGGCGTCGGCATCCTCACCGTGGCCAGGCCCGAGGCCCTGGTGGTGCTCGAGGTGCTGTCTGGGAGCCCCGCCGAGGCCGCAGGGCTGCGCCGGCGCGACCAGATCCTCGCCGTAGACGGCCACCCCTGGGCCCTCGACTGCGGCGAGCCGTGCGCCGTGCGCGGGCCTGAGCGGACGCGCGTGAGCCTGACGGTGCGCTCGTCCGACGGCGCCACCCGCGAGGTTACGCTGATGCGCGCCCCTGTACGCGCCGCCCTCGCGGTGAGCGCGGCTCGCCTCGACGCCGCCCCGTCGGTCGGCTACCTGCGCATCCCCACCCTCCAGTCGGCGACGTCCGCCGCGCAGGTCGAGGCCGGTCTGCGCGAGCTGCTCGCGGACGGCCCCCTCGGCGGGCTGGTCCTCGACCTGCGCCGCAACGGCGGTGGACGCCGCTCGCAGCTCCTGGGCGTGCTCGGCCAGTTCGTTGATGGCGAGCATGGCGCGTTCTTCTCGCGCCGCGGCACGGCCCCGCTGGTGGTCTCCGCCGGGTCGCTGCGCGCCGACCTCGCCGCGGTGCCCGTCGTGGTGCTCGTGGACGAGCGCACGGCGAGCGCCGCCGAGACCCTGGCGGGCGTGCTGCAGACGGCGGGCCGGGCCTGCGTGGTGGGCGGCCGGACGGCCGGCAACGTCGAGCTGGTCTACGCTTACACCCTCGACGACGGGTCGCGCCTGCTGCTCGCGCGCGAGGGGCTGCGCCTGCGCGACGGGGTGATCCTTGATGAGCGCGGCGTGGCGCCAGACGTGCCGGTCGAGGCGGACTGGGCCCTCTTCAGCGAGCGCGACGACCCCTACATCGCCCGCGCCCTCGCGGCCCTCGCCGAGGGCGCGTGTGGCTCTGCACGCTAGCACGGAAGCGGGGGGCGCGGGGGACCTGGAGCCCCACCAGCTTCCTGCGCGGCGCGGGGGCGCGGGGGCGCAGGGGGGCCAGGTGCTCCACCAGCTTCCTGCGGGGCGCGGGGGCGCGGGGGACCTGGTGCCGCACCAGCTTCCTGCGCGG